>JAQVHJ010000286.1 GCA_028696285.1 bacterium | reverse complement strand
AATTGATCATATACTGCGGTTAATTTAGATTTCAATTCATTACCCGAAATATCCTTCAGATCATCCGGGAGATTTGCCAAACGGGCTGTAAAAGTTGTCTGCTGTTCATTCAGCAGGGTAGTCGTCTTTTCTTTTGTCAATTTTATTAGATTGATTGTTTCTTCTGAGTATTTTCGAATGATCAGGTCAATGACATTGAAAGAGCTGTATTCCAGATTCTTCCCGTCAATGGATTCAAGGTCATATAATCTTTTTGTATCTATTATTCGAACAGGAAAATTATCCGAGAGTCGATTCCAGTGCTGGTCTAATTCTTCGGGAAACGGTTTATCCGGAGAATATGAGAAGTCCTTTATTTTCCCGGAGATTTTTACTGTAATTTTTATAATATAGTTTAGCTTTGATTTTGTGATAATAAAAATATCTCCTGATGAAAATTCCAACTCCATACTTGAGAACGGGATCGCTTGAAGCTGAGCAAGATCACGAGAAAAAAAGGCCTTGATAAGATAAAGAATCCGAGTCTTCCCTGAACCGTTTGGCCCTACAATAATTGAAATCCCTGATTCGGAATTGAAATTGAGATTATAACTATATTTATTGAACAGGTTAAAAACCCTGAAGCATGTTAATTCCATTTATCTTTTCTCCTCTTAATGTATATTATATAAGACAAAAAACAATTTGTCAAATAAAAAATATACTTTGTTTCTCTTTACCAGTGCATCACGGATTACAGCAGGGAACATAATGAGAAGAGTCTCTGAATTTATTCCGGCGTTTATATTCGTTTAAAATGAAAGACGCAGTAAAAAAATATTTTATCCAAACCTCTCTCTACAACTGATTTCACTGTTGTTAATTATTCCTTGACTCTGCCCAGATTATGTATCGTTCCGGAGCAGGCCCTGTGTACTTGAACGGGTAACACGTTAAAAGAACAAGCGTATCGGTTACCCTCCTTGCTCTTAAATAATCCCCTGCTTTTTCTTTTGACACTATTTCAATCATAAATATTTCATAGGTCTTCTTTTGTTCTTTCAGTTCAATGTAAATTTTATCACCTTTCTTTAGTTTATGAAGATTTCTAAAATGCATATCCCTGTGAGCAGAAATGATTTTTATTCCGGAATTTTGCTGTAATAGATTTCCGTTTTCTACCAAGCAGGGATATTTCAGGAGGTTTTCTTTCGAATCACCCAGGATTACAAGAGTCTTGATTCCCGCATCAGGGACGGCGAGCCAGGCCTCGGGTTTTAAGTTACCCGAGGCCGTGTTTGAAAGTTTCCATTCTATCCAGATCGATTTCGCTTTCATCTGTAAAAGGATGTTCCTGTTCCAGTGATAAAGGGGTTTTACAATAAAACCTCCGCCGATTATTATACCGTAAACCTGAAGAAGAATTAACAGCTTGAAATAATTAATTCTGCTTTTTTTCATTTTTCGCTATCCTGACAGATAAAATCAATATGAGAGAAGATAAAATAATTATTGCAAATCCCACGATGAAATTCCTTACGTCATTAGTAGCTGTTGATCCCGGATACCACGCATTCGGATTCCAGCCTTTAGGAAGCTCCACAGGCACTTTAACAGAGACCAGGTTACCGTTCGGGTCTCTTGAAATCTTTTCTTCTACAGCAACCCTGGAAGTATAATTTGTTACTAACTGATATTCAAGAGCGATTTGTATGATCTCATTCTTTATCTTCTCGGTATTTTGATATGAACTATTCTGGATCATCTGGTACATTAAATTATCAACCTGAGCCTTTGCATAAATTTTATCTATTGCAGGATATGAATTGTGTTCAGAATCTGAAATCAAATATTCGTATTCGACCTTTTTCCCATGTAGATTGCCCAATACACGTAGTTTCCCGGAAAATGACGACGGATACTTCGCGATAATCTGCAGGGGTCTTGCATAGAAAACATCAGGACACTGTTCAGGAAAAGTTTTGATTGTATGGACAGGATTTCCTGAGTCATCTTCCCAGGCCAATCGAATATCTGTGAGAACGGGCGACTCAAGTGTCTTAAAGAAGTCAGACATTACTATTCCTATATCCATTGTATCCCTGATAAACCTTGCCTGGCCTCTTCCTATTGCTGCCATTCTTTTCATTAAATATTCATTGGGAGCGCTGCCTATGCCAAAAGTAAATAACCTGGTTCTTACCAGTTTTGATGATAATAATTTAAATAATGAATCTTCATTCCCCACATCACCGTCTGTGAGAAAGATTATCATCTTAAGTTTCCCGGTATCTTCATCGAGCTTTTCGACTAATTTTCCGCTCCCGCCGATTCTTTTGCTGAGCATGTCAGCATTGAGCATGTTAAGAACATAATTCAATGCAGGCTGCATCTCCGTTCCGCCTCCTGCTTGAAGGGACTTTACATATAATCGTGCGCTTGCTAAATTCTCCTTAGTCGCAGGAACAGGGCTTCCCGTAAAAGCCGAGTATGAACTTGCAAACCGTACAATTGTAAAAGTGTCATTGGATTTTAGTATATTTAAACATTCAAGCAATCCGTTTTTTGCCTGCTGAATTGAAGTTCCGTCCATCGAGCCGCTTGTGTCAATTAAAAAAACGACTTCCTTCGGAATCTCAGGGACCTTGATATCTTCAGATTTAAACGGCGGGAAGATAGAAAGGAGATTATGGGTATAATCCTCATTAAATGAATTTACCATTGTGATCTGGGGGGTTGATTCCTCCTGTAAATTTATCTCCACTGCAAATTCACAGTCCGGGCGTGTTAGTTCTTCCTTCAGATTTACCACGTAGGTTTCACTGTCTTCGGAAGCGGAATTGAATACAATTTCATGTGTGGTGGATTTAATATCCTTAACCGGCAGGCCGTTTATATTTAATGTAATAGATGCCCGATGTTCCGGATCAAGATTAGGATGATTGACCAGGGGCGGATTGATCCGGTCCCAGTCCTCAACTTCGGTTGTCAGCGCAAGCATGTTATTGTCATCTTCAACTACCTTGAAAGGAACATATCGCTGCCCTATAACCATAGGAAATACAACACTTACAACACCTTCATGGAATTCTACTGATTCATAATAGGATAATTTGATCTCAACAGTCTCACCCGGAAGAAAATTCGCAACAGAAGTCGTGAATATATTAGGACGTTCCTGTTCGACTAAAGCTGTCTTTTTCCCTTCAGCCTTTGCTTCTTCATAGATCTTCTTGGCTTCTTCACGTTCCTTGACAATGCTCTTGATTATTCTTTCACCAATTTTCATCTCCATGTCACTTATCGTGGCGTTGGAGGGGAGGGGGAAAACATACACCGCTTCGAGAGTGTCAGGTGTGTCATTTGTAAAGATCTGCGTAACTTCTGCCTTGAGAATCGTTCCTGTTAAATCAAGTTTGACATCAGTCCGCTTTAATGGTAAGTAAACCGGTTCTTTTCCTTCCTGTGTGTAACCCATCATGATCCCGGCCATAGAACTTAAGGCCTGATCTGCAGGTTCTGAAAATACAGAAATAATTGAAAATGAGAAGGAGAGAATTAATAATACTACTAATAAGTTTTTTGCTTTCATTGTTTTAGGATCCTCTTTTTTTTTGAGAGAGTTTAACCTTAATTACATTCAACACCAAAAATGTCAAGCAGTATTCCACCGTATTTCCAGCGTGAATTAAAAAGGTAGGTCTTAAGAAGGATCCTGATTTGAGTCCGGTTCAGAGCTTCTTTCATATTAACCTCCACGGTTTAACAGTTAGGGTTGCAGCCCCGTGGTGTTGAAAATCGCTCTAAACCAACTTACTCAAAAAACAACAATGAAAACTAAAAAATAAGTTTTCTACAATTAAATTTTTCTGATTTCAAATAGCAATCCCATTTCCTCTCACCTATAGTATACCATAAAAAATTTGAAAATGCAAGTTTTTTTTAGGGGACACTCCTTTCAACCTTGCAACGGCTGTCCCCTAATATTGAATTAAAGTTCCGTCCTTTTTTGCTTTTCGTACAGCTGATTTGAAGATGAGGATGGAG
>JAQVHJ010000285.1 GCA_028696285.1 bacterium | reverse complement strand
TTATCACTCCCATTCATCTTTACCTATCTTAAACTTGACCCTGCCACAGCAAGTGCACCCCTCATCACCTGCCTGGCAGATATATCAGGTATTCTAATCTATTTTTCACTGGCTACCTGGTTTTTGGGCATGTGAAAACGGGGTAATAATATAAAATTTCACAATTTCTTACCGTTTAATAATTTAACCCTGCCGTTTAATAATTAACTCTTTTATTTCTTATTTTTTAGCCTCAACTTTGATTAAATCAATTTAATCATGAAACCTGTTTTTGCAGTATTACTGTTTCTGGCAATCCCCGTCATTAATCTCGTGGCACAGGAACAAACAATCAGTCTTAAACTGAAGGAAGGGCATGAATATGTTTTTGAGACTACCAGATTTTTATATAAAATGAAGCTTGATGGTTCGAAAGGTCCCGGGTTTATTTATAAAAAAGTACTGCGTGTTACAACAGAGAAATCTTTTTCAGATGATTCATTGATCGTTAGTGTCAATTATCTGGAAAACTATGATGAACATCCTACTGTACCTACTAAAATTGACCGGACTGATTATTTATATCCGAATTTTATTGAGGGATACTCGCTTAATGAAATTGGAGATACTTTTGAAGGCTTTTTATCACTTTCAAATATTACATTCCTCATTAATCTTCAAAAACGAAAAATAAAGATCTATAACAAGAAAGAACTTTTTGAAAAGTTTAACCAGCGGTTAACCGAATTGGGAATGGACAGACAAATTGTTGATGAACAATCAAAACTTTTTAAAGAAGAGGTATTATCTGATAATGGTCAGTTTAATCCGGCTGGTTATATTGAATTCTTACTCTTCTGTCATAATGCAAGAATAACTCCCGATAATAAACTAATAAATTCTCTTCCGGATGAAAAACTTGTTGTAAGAGAAAAGAGAGGAGGTATCTCCAATTTTAGTGATGACGGATTTGAAAAACTTATCCCCGGGAAAACTCACCTTAAATTTTGGGTTGATCTTAATAATGGCCTTATTACTAATTATCTGGAAATCCGTAAAGATTCAATTACATCAAATATTGAAAGATTGATGAATGATTACTTCTGGACTGTCCGGGAAAAACAGATAAAGCTTCTGAGATCAGGAAAAATACCTCCGGGGAAATTAGTGATCTCCGGGAAGATTGAAAATCCATTGAGCGAGAAAGTTCATATTCAGTTTCTTGACGAACCTTTTGGTGTAACGATGAAGAAAATCACGGTAATGCTTGATAATGAGGGTAAATTCAACACAAAAATTGACTATTCACATAACGGATTTGTATTTATCGAGAATGAAAATAACAATAAACACAATCCACCGGGAACCTTTCTCTTCTATGCTTCACCAGGAGATACTATACATTTTGAAGCAATAGGAAATGCTCTCCCATGGAATGTTAATTTTTCAGGAACACGGGTGGCAGAAGCACGCTTATTATACAGACTTCAAAGTGAGATTAGAATATCAGATAACAAATCAATTTTTCTGAGAAGAACCAATAAAATCCTGGATGATGAATTTTGGTATTCGGGATTTGGACATGATGAGGATGGATTTATTCCCCGGCTCACAGAAAAAATTCTGGATGCTTTACAAGAGGGAGAGAATATACTTGAAGAATATAAGGACAAACTTGATAATAAGACATTTTCATTTATCTCAAATGAACTGAAATGCTATTTCTATGCTTCCATACTCAACTCCATTCAGCGCGAAATCGTTGCTTATGGAAGATGGCTGACGGACAAAAAAAGTACTTTGGATGATTATACGAGGATTAAAGACAAGGTCAACAAAATTCAGATTCATGACATTTATAATGATTACGGCCTCTATTCAAGGAAACTGGTTAGCTATTATTTGGATTATTATTTTAATCTGATCAGTAATAACGATTTCAGGAGGATAATTTCTTACGGAGTTGTAAGATACCCTTTTGATCTTAATCAGTATATTCAATTTGCAAGAATGGTGCTCTCAGGTTCTCAGTTTTACAGGGAAGTTGCAGGTACCATTTCTGAAACATTTGAACAGTCACAGGTTTTACCCGGCGATCAGGTGAAATGGTACCATGAGCAAATAGCAGCTGAAAACCTTGATCTGATTATCAGAAGATGTAATGATCCGGAAATAGTTGAAAAAGCAAGAGATATTTTAAGGCAATACAGAGTCATTCTAAAAGAAAATCAGATACCCTCACTCATTTTATATAACCGCGATAGTATCCGGGTAACTTTTGATCGCTTAATAAAAAACGGGCCGTCAGTCATATACTTCTCGTCCAACTGGATAGGAAATCGATATGAATTAGATGAGCTGGCAGAAAAGTATCCGGAAATAAAATTCGCAATGATCACTGACGGGAGTAATTTCCGTGAATGGAAAGAATATAATGACCGCGCAGAACCCATGATAGAACATTATCTTTTAAAAACCGACACCACAACAATAAAGGACATTTTCCTGAAGTCAAAGATATTTTTGATTTTCAATAAAAAGGGTGAGTTAATCAACTATAGTCAATCAGTAGATGAGGCAACCCGCCTGGCACTTAACAGTCTTGATAGGAAGAAAGAACTCAACACAACACAACTAAAAACCATTATAGTTATTCTGGGACTTTTTCTTTTTCTGATTTTCACATTTTTAATTTTATGGAAATGGAGGGTTCGGAAGCGTTTTCAAAAAGAAGAGCAAAAACGGCGGTTACGTGAACTGGAACTTACAGCCATCCGTTCGCAGATGAATCCCCATTTTCTGTTTAACTGCCTTAACTCGGTGCAAAACCTGGTACAGAAAAATATGAACCGGGAAGCACACCTGTACCTCTCTGATTTCGCAGGTTTGATAAGAAAAGTATTACAAAATTCCGAAAAAGAGGAGGTAGCACTGGCAGAAGAGATTGAAATGGTAAAACAGTACCTTAACCTTGAACAGTTGCGTTTCGGTTTCGATTATAATATTTCTGTGGAAAAAGATATCGATACCAATAACACTATGGTACCATCGATGATTTTGCAGCCATTTGCCGAAAATGCCGCTATACACGGACTACAAACTAAGGAAGGCATAAGGGAGCTGAAGATAGAGGTGGCCAGGGCAATTGTTGTCCCGGGGAAAAAGCACTATATTGTAAAAGGCAGTATAGCGGAAAAAGAGAGCAATGCAGCCAAATCAGGAGAGTCCACTTTAACCGGCACAGATGACAAGGACATATCTGAAACGACCTCAACTGTAATACACCGAAAAGAGAATGAAATCCAGGGAATACTGATCTCCATTGAAGACAACGGGATCGGACGTGAAGCTGCAAAGAATCTGGGTGGAGCTAAAAACGGTAAAGGATCAAAGCTGCTGAAGGAGCGCCTTGAGATACTCTCACAAAAACAGAAAGAGAATTATCATCTTGAGATCATCGATCTTAAGGATAACGGAGCTACCGGCACCAGGGTGGAAATTTTCATTCCGGAAGAGAAATAAATTCTTCACAAAGGCTCTGTCATAGTAACTATTAACTTTCCCCATCCATATAATAGTTGTCATTGTATATCTTATTTTTACGAATCTATGATTGAAGAAACTAAATTTTTGATATAAAGTTTCAATTATAATTGAAGAATTTATTATATGTTCAGGTTGCTTATATGCTCACAAATCAGCAAACAAAAGAGTGGGAATTTGAAAATTTACTTGAGATCAGGGATAATTTCCCTAAGTATGGTGTAACGATGGACGAACTATCTGAAACATCTGCCTATAAAGGAATTAAACGATTACATATCAAAGACTTTTGTTTAAGTCTTGTGCAATGAATTACCTGAGGTATTCACTTACAATCCTTTGAATACCTATTTTTATCTCCGGCCAGGTCTGATTTTTATAACTTTCCGGCGTTTCACTTTCATCAGCATCTGCAAAATAGGTAATGGCATTCGGAATACTGATAGCCAGCATCTGGTTCGGATATTTTTGTTTGTGCCAATCCATAATTTGCTGAAGGGAATAATT
>JAQVHJ010000284.1 GCA_028696285.1 bacterium | reverse complement strand
GCAAATCAATAAAGGAAGATATGAATGAGGAGTATTTTACAGAACTTGACATCAGAAACTCGCAAATTATACCTCTCTATACGAAAAAGGCTGATGTTATTTCAGAGCATGCCGACAGCTCTTACCAGTTTGTTTATGAGGATGACCTGATTGCCTACCTTGAGATCAAAGACCCTAAAGAATTCTGGAAATTAACAAAATATGCTGTTATTGAAGTGAGATAGTTTGAGGATTTACTATATTACTAAAATTATTCAGGTTGAATTATCTTTTATTAAATATATTTTGACTATTTTTGTCAAAATATATTTTTCAATATGCAGAGTTTTGGCGAGTTAATCAGGAATTTGCGAAAAAACAAAGGATATCCTCTCCGTAAGGTTGCCGCTTTTTTGGATATTGATCAGGCAATATTGAGCAAGGTTGAACGCGGACAGCGAAAATTTACTAAAGATCAGGTCAGAAGGCTGGCAGAATTTTTCAGTTATGATCCAAAAGAATTGTTAGTGTCATATTTCAGCGATATTATTGTTTATCAAGTTGGTAATGAAGAATTTGCCAGGGATGCGTTAAGGTTGGCAGAAAAAAAAATTGAATATAAAAATTTTATTGTGGCAGACAAAAATGAGATTATAGCCAAGATTAAAAGCACTCTGAAGCAATTTTCAAAAGTTCAGATTGCATGGATTTTCGGATCTTTCGCACGGCAGGAAGACAGGCCGGATAGTGATATTGATATCGCAGTAAAAACGGACACTGATTTTAGTTATTTTGACTTGGCTGAGATACAATATAAACTGGAGGATGAGCTGCACAGGAAAATAGATGTTGGGTTCATCGACTCTTTTAAACCACTTATCCTGGAGAATATTAAATCTGATTTAACTCTGATTTATGAAAGATAGTCGTAATAAAAGCATTGATTATTTTCCCATGAGTATTTTAATATTAAGATGGAGGCTGTTTGGGAAATTATCATAAATGATTTGGCTGAATTGAAAAGCATTATATATATTATAATAGAAACGGAGCGCTCTGAATAATTTATGTTCTATGATTCGTATAAACAGTATAGTCTTTATAAATGACAAACTTTGATTTTGATGTAAATTTGTTTGTTATAAATGACAAAATTGATTATTTATTATATGCCTGACCTCTGTGAACCAGGTATTCAAAAAGCAATGTTCACGTAAAAGCATAACTTTTGGTGATTATATTCACTATAAGTTATAGTATTACCATCAAAACACTGAAACATTAAAACACTGAAACAACAACTACAATTTCAAAACCCACTTGCAATCTTTTTCATATAAGTATGAGATTATCTCCAGCGGATAGCCCGGATAATTTTCAGAAAATATTTTTTGAGAAAGGGTGTTTATTTTTCGGCACTTAATTTTAACTTCGTAGGCAAACCCCTCATTAAAAGAGGTGGTTATTATAAAGTCGATCTCTTTTCTGTCGGTAGTGCGCCAAAATTTTATTGCATCTTTATCATAAATATCCGTTATTCTGTTAAATACATAATTTTCTATCAACTGCCCCTGGTCTTCACGGTCTTTAAAATCGAAAAGACGGTTAAGAGCAATATTCCGCATGCCTGAATCTTTAAAATATATCTTAGGCATTTTCGTTAGTTCTTTTCTGACATTTGAATAAAAAGGCTTTATTAATTCAATATGGAAGCAATTTTGCAGTACATATAAATACTTGTCAATAGTTTTATTATCCACGCCTATAGTGTTAGCTAATTCATTTCTATTCACCAGATTCCCAGTCTGTCCGGCCAATATTGCCATAAGTGTATAAAATTTATCAGGGTAATTGATACCGGATTCATCAATATCTTTTTTTAGAAATGCATTCTTAAGTTCCTTAAGTAAAAGAATTTTTTCATCATTATCCTTTTCCAAAGCGACCGCCGGATATCCCCCAAAAACAATATATTCATTAAATGAATCTGTCAGTTCCCTGCTAACGGGGGAAATATATTCTTCCTTCTTTCTTATTCTTTCAAGTTCTGAAAGAAGATCAAGTGAATCTTTAAATGAAAGCCACTCTTCAAATGATAAAGTTTTTAGTTCGAATATTCTTTTTCTTCCGGCTAATGAGTCTTTAAATTTATTATCAATGTAAAAGGCACTGCTACCTGTTGCAACAATTTTTAGGTTTTCACCATAAACGTCATACAAATATTTTAAAAAATTGGAAGGGTCGGCTGCGTATTGTATCTCATCAATGAATAAAAATACAGGCCTTTCTTCTTTTGTATATAACTGTTTACCCGGGCGTACCGAGAATAAAAAAACCTCTTCCGGATGGCTGTTGAGAGCAGTTAAAATATCCTGGTCTTCCAATGTTATATAACTTACCGTTTCACCCTCATTTTCCAGTTCCTTATATAAAGCCTGGATCAATGACGTTTTCCCGCTCTGTCGGGAGCCTGTTATAATAGTATATTCTTTCCTTTTTAGATGTTCTCTTATTTTTTTATGTATCTTTCTTTGAATGTACATAATTTTTTTCCAAATATACGATAATTATGGAATCATATTCCAATAATATCCGATATTATTGGAATCACACTCCTAAAATATCTGATTATGTATTTCTGTTTTACATAATGACTAATTCAATAACTAACGATTTCCGGTCATAGGGCTTATTCTGATATCCGGGAATGCCAAATTTAAGGCAGATACTGAAAATAAAGAGTAGTCTTTCAAAAGAGATGCTTGCAGGCATCTATTAGTTGTAGTAACTTTGTAATTACATATAAATTTTTACGATATGGAAATTGCAGTTATTAAAATAGGAAACTCAAAAGGATTCAGGCTCAGTAAAACGTTAATTGAAAAGTACAACATTAAAAATAAAGTTGAGCTTATTCTTAAAGAAGGTTACATAATCCTCAAGCCCATTTCAAAGCCCAGAAAAAATTGGGAGAAAGCATTTAAAGACATGAGTGAAAATGGAGAAGATCAGTTATTAATCAATGATGTATTTGAAGACGAAAACCTGGAAGAATGGAATTAAATCAATATGATATTGTTTTGGTAAATTTGAATCCAGCCATTGAAAGCGAGATTAAAAAAACCAGGCCTTGTGTTATTATTTCTCCAAATGAAATGAATAAATTTCTCCGCACTATAGTAATTGCTCCATTGACTACAAAATCAAGGAGATACCCCACAAGAATTGAAGTTAAACATGACAATAAAATTGGCTGGGTTGTTATTGACCAGATAAGGACTATCGACAAAAGAAGGATTATAAAGATAATGGAAAGATTATCACTTCCGGAAATAAAAGAGGTCAAATCTGTCATCAGGGAAGCTTACGTTGATTAAAGAAACATAACGAAAAATTATCTTCAAATAAATTACGAAAAAATCGTTGCGTAAATTACGTAATATATATATTATTAAAATATAATTATTTATGACGATAAATATATATTTTGATTTATAAGAAAAATTGCGTAAATTTCGTAAAAAATATTTTATGAATCCTTTTATTATTTCTGGTTATAAGGGTCCGGAATATTTTTGCGACAGGCAGGCAGAGACATTAAAAATTCTGGATGCTATTGAGAATTCAAGGAATATTACCCTGGTTTCATTTCGCAGATTGGGAAAGACCGGATTATTAAGACATGTTGAACATAAGATAGGGAGTAAAATGCCCTTTCTTTATATCGATCTGTATCCAACGCTTGAACTACAAGATTTTATAAATCTTTTTTCTAATAGCATTATACACGGTTTAGAGCCATTAACCGAAAGGGTAATCCGAAAAGTAACTGCATTTTTTAGCGCATTAAGGCCAAGATTTTCATTTGATCCGCAGACAGGCTCACCATCAATTGAAATAAACATAGCAGACCGCGGCGAGGCAAACCTGACCATTCATCTGCTATTTGACTATATCCGTCAATCGGGGCGTAAAGTTACGGTTGCATTTGACGAATTTCAGCAAATTCTTGAATATCCTGAAAAGAATGTAGAAGCTCTGCTTAGAACAGAAAT
>JAQVHJ010000283.1 GCA_028696285.1 bacterium | reverse complement strand
CTGTTCATTACCACCCGGGTAGATTGCCACGATTCACTTCGTTCCGCTCGCAATGACATTACCTGGGCAGAGCAATGCACCCTATATGTTGATATTACCTTCATTCATAAAAACAATTATTTGCTTTTTATATTACCAATGGCTTCGAATTAAATAATTTCATCCGTGAATTTATTCAAATTTTCTAAAAGTTACTACATTTCTTGAAATCAACACGATTCTACTTTCTTTTTAATTTCAATTTTTATAAATTTTACTACAATTAATATCATATTTAAAATATAACATAACAAAAAAAATATCGTTAAAATTAGGAAATATTTATTGTCATTTATATGTTTTTCAAATACCTCCATATTAAATAGAACAATATTTCCAAACATAATTGTTGCTGCATTAAATAATATATGAAGAATAATCGAGGGGATCATGTTTTCTGTTTTTAAATATAAAATTCCAAGCATTGCTCCGACTAAAAATATTGTTATATATGAATAACCTTCTGTTTGATGGAATATTGAAAATAAAAAAGACGAAATCAAAATACTAAATATATTATTCAATTTAAATGTCAGAAATTTTAAAATAAGTCCACGGTAAAGTATTTCTTCTGCAATCGGTCCTAAAATAATTACAGTAACTAAATAAAGTGTCGTTCTTTGTGGAATTATGTAATCGTATTTTAAAATCATAAAATACGAAATTAATATTGATAAAAAATAGAATAAAAATAAAATAATAAAAGGTATTAATATCTTAATATTAAAGTTGAAATTGAAATTAAAAATATTAAGAAGGTTTCTTTTCCTTATAAAAATATATAATATTATTAATACAGCAGCAAAAAAACCCGGAGAATACGGCAACAGAGGGCGGATGCCCTCTGCTGCTCTATATAATAAAAATCTTCCAAATATTCTTTCCAGAAAAAAGAATATCAGGATAAGTTCTAAATAAAAAAATAATTCTTTATTTCTTTCTTTAATCATTTTTACTAAATGACTTTATTTTAAGTCAAATATCGTACAATCTATCTGATAATTGCGAGTTTCCCGGTTTTGGAGTCGGTTTCACTCTTTATAACATATATATAAATTCCGGAAGCAACCGGTTTTCCGTTGTCGTTTGTTGTTCCCCAGCGCGCAAATTTATGATTTGGATCCTGGTTATCATAATAATGGTAATAATCATAATTAAAATACCACCCTGGAAATATCTGAATTGCATTTTCTGTTGTGGCAACCAATTCACCCGAAAGATTATATATTCTAATCTCCTGTATATTCTGAGGAAGCCTGTCAAAAACAACACCCCAATACTCATCTCCTTCTCCTTTCGCGGGACGGTAAGGATTTGGGAATACCCTTACATGCGACAAGTCTGTTATCTCTGCCTGTTTTGTTTTTGATTTTGCAAATATACCGTACAATCCAAGTTTCCGAATTTCTGCGACCACAAATCCGCCGTCAAGGTTTTCATTCCCTGGAATACCATCGCCGTCAATGTTTACGAAAACATTTGTAGCTTCTTCCCATTTTTCAAATTGCGGATTCCAGTAAAACATTCCTAAATTCTTTTCGTTATAACCTCTTACCTCTGCTTGAGAAAAGGATATACACAAGGTCGCATTATTTTCCAAATCAGCTTCACGGTTATCTGCAAGAATATGCCTGTATTCCCCTGTTGGTTTAAAGTTCTTCGGTGATTTTGACGGTGGGAAGAGCGGGGAATAGAACTTTATTTCTGAAAACTTATAAAAATCATCAGAATCTATGGAAATATATGACCTGCTTTTATCCTTTATAATTTGTGTAGATGATTTCGTGAAACCGCCTATTGTCTCATCACGGATAACCCGAATCTTAAATTCTCCTGAATCTTCCTTAACATAAATGAATTTATCCCCACCGGATGGAGCCCATTTAACAAAACCTTCGTTGAAGTCATTATTAAGGTTCGGCGTTCCGATAAGATTTCCCCACTCATCAAACGCGTCGAAATTCGTTCCGATTAATGCTAATGCGGGGGAATCATTAAACGTAATATTATTGAATACGGAATTTACATCCTGACAATAACCGATTTTTGTACCGTCTATTGAAAATGACGGGGACCAGGAAGGATATGAATTATTTGTTATCTGAACCAAATAAGTATCTGACCAGGAGTTTATCGCTGAACGGTTCCCGGAAATGATCTCCTGAATATCATTAATAACATAAACATTGCTCGGAGCCGGAGTCTCCCCTGCAGTTGCAGGGCGGCGAATAAAAACCACCTTTGTATTATCCTCGCTCCATTTCGGCTGGAGACATTTATCTACCGTAGAATAATCCTGATACGGATCAGAAAGTTCTGTAATCCTTATTAAACCGCTATCTGAATCAACGTTATTATTCGGTTCATAGACCCAGATGTCCCCGGAGACAGACATTACAATTCTTTCAACATTATTATACTGATTCAATGCTGACGCCCAGTCCGGATCAAGCATTCTACCCCAATTTTCCAGGGATGACGGGGTTACCCTAACAGAGCTGTCTGCATTACCCGGATCTGAACTTATTTTAAATATATTTAAATTATTACTTACGGTCGTACTGGCAAATATAATAAAATTATCATCGGGACTCCAGGAGATTTGTGAATTGTGATTGACATTGTCGGATTCGGTCGTGATTTTTTGGGGAGATGGAGTTCCTGTTGTATTTACTACATACACATCACAGGTGCCGGTCCCCGTTCCCTTTATATAGGCAATGTATTTTTCCCCGGGAGTTCCCCAGGATGGTGTTCCGCTCGACCATTCGGGATTAAGGATAAACCCACCACCGGGCCAGACACTGTCCCAATAGATCTTGCTGTCTATCAAATCAAGAAGCCTGAGTTTCCCATACCCCCATTCGTTATTGGGGATCGTTCCTGTATATGTATCTGATAGGCAGAAATTCTGGAGGTCGTTCTCAACACTTAAATGTGTCGCGCCCGGATCCGCCTGTTTAATCAACGCTGCTGCGGCTGCCACATGCGGACCGGCAGCGGAAGTTCCACTGAACCATGCATAAACACCAAAAACCCCCGCTCTATCTTTTGATGTCACCGTTCTCAAGTCATAGTTTCCCGGGGCTGTAACATCCATCATAAATGTCCCGTCTATCCTGTCTCCCCGGGAACTGAACAAGCTTAAGCTGCCCGTGGGAACCATAATACCTCTGGTACTGTAAGAACCGACAACAATTGCTTTGTCCGAAGTTGCCGGGAAACACAAGGTCGGGAAATCCGAGATATAAGCAGAATCCAACCAAACTGCACCGCTGCTCCAGCTGGTCATATTATCTGCTAAATACCCGTGCATTATTCCGGCGGTTCCATTTATGTTGTTTACATCAATATACCAGTTTCCTATATCAACATACCCTCCATTTCCATCTATATAGACATCCATTCTGTAGGTATTTCTTGAAGAGGTTGAGAGCAAGGACCAGACGTCGTGATTATCCAGAGTTTGATAATTTCCGTTCCCGTTTACTGTTATTGAAATTCCGCCCGGTTCGTACAACTGAAAAGTCAATCCACTTGAACCCCAAGTAGATTCTGTCCAAAGAATAGTAAAATAAGCTGCTGTAATATTATATCCGGAAGGAATATCAAAATTAACTCGATTTATCCCTGCTGATAACGGGACTGCGCAATGCTTTTTTGAGTTACCAAGATTTCCGGCAGGAGTAACCTGAATTATTCCCTTGTCGGCTTCTTCATTCACCATTATTTCGTGAGCCTCGGAACCGTCAAGAAAATGCCAGACATACCCCCCGTATTCATAAAGCATTACATCCGCTCCGTTCGTTTCAGCCCATGGAATATAAACTGTATAGTCATTATTCACACGATCAGCCATTAATATCTCTGCACCGGGGGCTACACCAACATACAAACGTTTGTTTCTGACTTCACTTGAAAGAATTCCGCTAACCCCGGTTCCGTGGCCGTTTGAATCGCCCTGGTTATTAATAAGGTCAATCCCGCGTGTCCTTTCAACA
>JAQVHJ010000282.1 GCA_028696285.1 bacterium | reverse complement strand
TTTCTGTAAAATAGACGTTCTTTAATTCCGGGGACATAACCTCCGAAGGGGTACCCCTTCGGTGAAAATCGGGTTTTTGATATTTTCCCCGGGTTCAGAAAGAACTTGAAGTGGGCCACATTAAACCTTATAATATTGTCTCTAACTAAAAACAAAGGAGGTTTAACATGACCCAAGTTAAGTATAACACAAAAAAAGAGATTTTGCAAGAGGCGCTGTCAAAGAATGAGGAGGATATCTTGAAGCAGTTATTAAAAGAGGTTTTACAGGAGATTTGGGAATCTGAACGGGATGATCAAATTGAGGTTAATAGATATAATCGCAATCCTGAGGAACGGGTAGGAAGCCGTAACGGATATAAACTAAGAACATTTAAAACCCGTGTTGGTAAGCTGCAATTAAACAAGCCTCAGATACGCAAGTTTCCATTTAAAACATCTTTATTTGAGAACTATCAGCGTAGTGAGAAGGCTCTTCTTCTGACTATTCAGCAGGTGGTTTTAGATGGAGTTTCAACCAATAAAGTTAACAAGGTGCTTCATAAACTTGCTCCGGGCTTAGAGTGCTCCAAATCCTCCGCTAGCAGGCTTGTTGTCGAACTTGAACCGATAATTCAAGCTTTGCGCCACGATAAATTAGAAGAAAACTTTAAGTGCTTAATTTCTGACGGTACTTATTTTCATGTCAGGGATAATAATCATGTTGTTACAATCCCCGCTTTAATAACCTGCGGAGTTAATAGTAAAGGTTACCGCCGTATTCTGGGTTGTGATATTTATGATGAAGAAAGCGCGGAAACCTGGAGAGAACATATCCGCAAATTATAGGCCCGAGGTTTAAAATCGGTTGAGTTAACCATTCAGATCAACATTCCGGCTTGGTAAAGGTATTACAGGAAGAATTCTCCGGAACCCCACATCAAAGATGCATGGTTCATTTGGAAAGGAACCTCCTTGCGAAACTTCCGGCAAAAGAAAAGAATACCGCCGCCATTCATATTAAACAAATATACAATGCTCCGGACAAGGAAACCGCATTGAAGATTACAAAAATGATCATCGATAAATATCAAAATAAATATCCGGGATTCACTAACTTACTGGAAGAATCTGTCGAGGGAACTTTAACCTATTATGGTTTCCCGGAAAAATATCGGAAGAAAATAAGAACGACAAACTTAATAGACGGAGTAGTAAACAAGAAACTTAAACAGCGATCTAAAGTAATAAATATATTTCCGACTAAAAAATCATGCTTACGATTTATCTGCGCTATTATGATGGAAATAGACGAAGAATGGAAAACATCTAATCGGAAATATATCGACATCAAAGAAGAAGCATCTTCAATGAAAGCCGAAGATAAAGAATTCTTGGATCAACTTAAAATTCTTACAAATAAAAAGGAGGTTAAAGAAAATGAACCGGTCCATTTCTAATTTTACAGAAAAAAAGGGCTTGACTTTTTTTAATATATTATTGAAATAAGATAATTTTACCATGGAGAGAATTTTAATATTATCAATACAAATTTGATCTATTTTGATTATACTACTATTTCTTACATTCATGTAGTCTTGGCGGGTTGAACTGCGCCGGATAAAGATTCGGGAAATTATATTCATAGACGAAGATATTTCGAAGGAATTTAAGATGATTAGGTTCATGTTTGTTTCCGATAAAATTTTTTGCAAGGCTGGAAATTATGGTTATTGATCTGGAATAATTTGTAAAAAGATTCAATAAGTTCAATGTCACATTTTCTCAATTGAGAAAACGTGACATTGTAAAATAGATTTTCAAATTTGAATTAATGTTTAAAGATATTTTTCAGGAGTTTCCCCAAAAATTCATAAATGAAATCTATTAACATTGATATAAAGGCAAATAAATAATTTCAGTAAATGAAACACATATGATTAAAAAAAAAGGGGAAACTTTAAAATCTTTTGAATAAATTTACGTATGAAATTATTCAATTCAATGCCATTGGTAATATAAAAAGCAATTTATTGTTTTTATGTATGTAGACCCAGGTTTTAACCTGGGTGTTGGCGAAAACAAATCATATGGGCTTTAGCCCTTGTTTTAGTCCAATTAATTGGACTATGGAATCCATATTAGGAATAAATTCCCGGTATATTTTCTTTATATAAACCGTGGTTAAAACCACGGCCTACGGACATATTCAGAATAAATTCATTAAAAAAAATCTATTGTAAATCAATATACCATTTGTTGATTAATTGAAATAAATTTAATAAAAAAATGGGGAAACTCCTGTAAAGATATTTTTATATTGATTTTTATTTATTAATATGTTAAACTTTCTAAGAATTAATAAATCCAATGGAGAGAATAAATGAAAAAATTCATCCCACAATTTATTTATGAGCGGTATCTTTTGAGAGAATATCACGGTGTATTCAGGGCCGGTTCGATGTTCTTTGATATTCCCGGATTTACCGGGTTAACAGAAGTTTTAATGAAGAATGGTAAAGAAGGAGCAGAAAACCTGTCTGAAATTATTGATAAGATCTTCATACCGATTATCAATATCATTTCAAAGAGAAGCGGATTTATCACAACATTTGCCGGAGATGGCGCAACGGTTATATTCCCTGGAAAAGAAGGGATATCTTCTTCATTGCTTGCATCAAATGAGATAATTGAGTATTTTAAGAAAAATAAATTATTCTCAACTAAGTTTGGGAAATTTCCTATTTCTATTAAAATTGGTTTATCATCAGGGAATGTGAGCTGGGGTATTCTCGGAATAGAAGATCATAAGGAGTTTTACTTTAAAGGTAACGCAGTTGAAGGCTGTGCAAGATCGGAACAAAAATGTGAAAAGATGGAAGTCATTTTTGATAATAATGTTTTAAAGGAAGTTAAGGATTTTGTAAAAACGGAAAAAATCGGAAACGGATATTTTAAATTAAAAGAAATTATCTTAAAAGAAAAAGAAGTTGAGGAAATTAAAACAGTTAGTTTAAATAAAAAGATAATCTCTAAATTTATTCCGGACACAGTAATTAATTATACACAGAAAGGTGAATTCCGGGATATCGTTTCGGTTTTTGTAAAATTTAAAGACCCCGGAACATTTAAAAAATTAAACATGTATATTAATGAAATAATAGTAAAAGCGCGAAAG
This sequence comes from bacterium, assembly GCA_028696285.1. GTDB lineage: Bacteria > AUK180 > AUK180 > JAQVHJ01 > JAQVHJ01 > JAQVHJ01. The sequence continues at coordinate 890 of JAQVHJ010000282.1, read as the reverse complement.
TATGGGGGATATTTAAATCATATTGATTTTGGAGATAAAGGGAGTAACCTTCTTGTATTTTTTGGTGCACCGATTTCATATGAAGATAACATTTTAAGAGCATCAAATTTTGCAAAAGAGATTTTAAATATGGAAACCAGCATAGGGATGACAGAAGGGACTGTGTATTCCGGCATTATAGGGAATGAAAGAAGATGTGTGTATACTTGTCTGGGGGATGTTGTGAATTTGTCTTCCCGAATAGTAATGAAAACTATACCGGGAGAAATTTGGATACCGGAGTCACTTTCCCTTAAGATAAAGGATAATTTTGAAACCAGTTCGGTAGGGAAAATAGAATTTAAAGGAGTATCAAAACCTTTATCTATTTTTAAACTTGGCGAGGCACATAATATAAAAAACGATGATTTCTTTTCAGGGGAGATGTTTGGAAGGATAAAAGAACTTAAATTTTTAAATAAATTCATTAAGCCGATTTTTAAGAATAAATTTTCAGGTATTACATATGTATACGGGGATGCTGGTATAGGAAAAAGCAGATTGATTCATGAATTTACGGAAAACTTGAAGCCCGGAATAGAAACATGCTTAATGCAATGTGATGGAATTTTGAAGAAGAGCCTTAATCCGTTCATATATTTTTTAAATGATTTCTTTAAAACGATAAATGCAAAGACAAATGAAGATAAATTAAAATTATTTGAAGATGTATTCAATAATTTTCTAAGTGGTCTGAAAAATATTTCCGCAACTGAAAAAGAATTTTTTATAAATGAATTGGAACGGACAAAATCAATTATTGGTTCCTTAATCGGGTTGACCTGGAAAGATTCGTTATATGAACAACTCGAATCTAAATCAAGATTTAACAGCACGATATTCACTTTAAA
>JAQVHJ010000007.1:2928-17773 GCA_028696285.1 bacterium | reverse complement strand
ATCATACTATCTTCGGTTCGGAGGAAATGTCCCTGCGGAGCATCTGATTTCGTTTAATTCAATCTATCTTATCTTTTCACTAAGTTTTTGGCTGTTAATGTTGATGTTCGGTGTCTATTTTTCACATAATTTAATTAATATTCATGTTTTTAGAAAATTAGTAATATCTTCTTTTCTGCATTTAGCTGTTTCATTCACTATCATATTATTTAACAACATGTATTCTTCGCATCAAGTTCTTCTTTCTCGCTGGGTTTTTATTATTTATTTTTTTATTCTAACTTTCTCTGATCTTTTATTAAGAACATTCGCTGAAAGTATTTCAGATCTGCACACAAAACATTCTGACAAGAAGCCGGGGTTCCTTCTGATTCCCGGACAAGATATAAAAAATACCGATCTGAAAAGAATCAAGAAATTATTTATTGAATATTATAATTTAAAAATATTTCATGAATTGGAATCCGAAGGGATTCAACCTGTCGGTTCAAGAAAAGAAAATCTAATAAATATTCTTGAACAATTTAATATAGAAAAGGTTCTTTTTCTTAACCCGGTTTCGCGAGAAAATGTTTCGGAAATAATAGAAGCTTCCGGAGGACTTGGGAGTGAGTTCTGGATTAACCCAGAAAAAATCTCTTTATTAGCAGACGGATATAAATTACTTCCTGTTGAAAATTATCCCTTCTTTAAAATAATAACTAATCCTATTTACGGAATAAACCTTTTTATAAAAAGGGCTTTTGATATTCTTGTTTCTTTCATTTTAATTATAATTTCACTTCCTTCATATTTAATTATACCTGTTTTAATAAAAATAGATTCTCCGGGAAATGTCTTTTTCCGTCAAATCCGTCTTGGAAAGAACGGGAAGCCTATTAAAATAATTAAGTTCAGGTCCATGAAACAAAATGCAGAAGAAGAGACCGGCCCTGTCTGGACAGAGAAGGATGATTCAAGAATTACGGGAATAGGAAGACTTCTCCGAAGATTCAGCTTAGATGAAATACCTCAATTTTTTTCTGTTCTTATTGGCAAGCTTTCAATCGTCGGGCCGAGACCTGAGCGGCCATTCTTTATTGAGAAACACCCGGCATATAAAGGAATCAGGCTTTTAGTTAAACCTGGATTAACCGGACTGGCTCAGATAAATGGAAGGTATGACTTATCTTTTGAAGAAAAATTAAATTTTGATATATACTACATAAACAACTATTCTCTCTGGCTCGATTTAGAGATTTTTTTTAAAACAATTTTTGTAATTATTTTTCAACGAGGAGCACGTTAAATACATGACCGATAAAATTTTAATAATTATTTTCTGGGCCGCGGCCGGGTTAGTTGCATTATCTTATGTTTTCTATCCGGTTTTATTGTTATTCTTGCGTTGGGGCAGAAAAATAAAAAAGCCTATTTATTTTAATGACATTCCACTCGTTTCCATAATTTTACCTGTTTACAATGAAGAGAAACATATTGAATCCCGTGTTAAAAATCTTTTATCTCAAACTATTGCTGCCAATTTCGAAATAATTATTGTATCAGATGCTTCCACAGATAGAACAGATGAAATCCTTCGCAACTTAAAAAATAATACCATTAAAATTGACCGTCTTACCAAGCGTTCCGGCAAGGCCGCCTGCATAAACAGGTGTGTAGAATTATCTTCAAATTCAATTCTTGTTTTTACTGATGCCAATACTGAATTTGCACCGGATGCTGTAGAAAAATTAATCAGAAATTTTGGTGGGTTTGACGTTGGCGGGGTATGCGGTTACTTAGAAATTACACCTGCCGGGAAACAGAAATCAGAATCAACGTATTGGAAATTTGAACGTTTCTTGAAAAAGCTCGAAGGAGAAATCTCTTCCGTGTGCGGAGCAAACGGCGGTATTTACGCAATAAGAAAGGAATATTTTAAAAAGCTCCCTGAACATAAAAACATCCTTGACGACTTCATTACTTCTCTTCAGCCGTTGCGATTTGGAAAGAGATTAATTTTTGAAAAAGATGCAAAGGCCATTGAACCGGCAAGTGAATCCCTGACAGGAGAATATAGAAGAAAGATCAGGATAGGCAATGCCGATTTTAATTCGATTAAAGAGGCGGCCTTTCTCCTAAACGTTTTTAAGCAAGGTTGGATTACTTTCTTTTTCATTTTTCATAAATTACTCAGATGGTTTACCCCGGTATTTCTTCTGTTACTATATTTCTCAAACCTTTTTATAAGTTCATTCTATATGTTTTATAATATCACGAATATTTTACAAATATCGTTTTATCTGACCGGGCTTGCAGGATGGTTTTTAATGAAAAAGGATAAATATCCAATTGTAATTTCATCTGTAGCATACTTTTGTGTAATGAATGTATCTTTATTAATTGGAATGTTAAATTGGCTGACAAGAGATTCAAAACCTTTTTGGCAACCAATAAGAAACCGCGAAAAAAATGCTGACTCGGTACAATAAATTTTCAGACTATCTCAAGCATCGATTTTCAAGTCAAGTAAGAAAACTCCCGTTAGATCTCGGATTAACCTGTCCGAACAGGGACGGAACTCTGTCTGTCGGGGGTTGTATATATTGTGATGAGAAGGGGAGCGGAACCGGGAAAAAAAGATATTCTATTGAAGAGCAGGTAGAGCGTGGCCTTGAAGAATTGCAGCGCAAGGGAGTAAATAAGGTGATTGGTTATTTCCAATCATTTTCAAACACGTATTGTTCCCCTGAGTTTTTAGAAAAAAATTTAAATCTTCTTTTAAAGTATCCTGAAATCGTCCTTATTTATTTAGGTACCCGGCCGGACGCTGTTACTGAAGGACACTTAAAGGTTCTTGAAAAAGTAAATAAGAGAAAGGAGCTTGGAATAGAATATGGCCTTCAAAGTTCAAATGATAATACATTAAACCTGATTAACCGCCAGCATACTTTAAAGGACTTTATTGATGCTGTGAACCTTACAAAAAAATTTAAATTATTCATTACTGCCCATATTATAATCGGCTTACCCGGAGAAACTGAACAGGACAACATCATCACAGCAAGAACTCTTTCTTCACTGCCAATTGATTCGGTAAAGATTCATCAGCTTTATATTGTTCGAGATACACGGCTTGAATTGCTTTATTTGACAGGGGAATTTATTCCCATAAGATTCGATGATTCTGTTAAAAACACTGTTTCAACTTTAAGAAATCTTCGAAGAGATATTATTATTCAACGTTTAACGGGAGACCCAAAACCGGGACAATTAGTTGCTCCTGAATGGATAAATGATAAAAGTAACTTTATTTCAGCTGTTGAAAATTTATTAGAAGAGTTCGGCGCATTTCAAGGCGATAGGATATAAGCTATTTTAAAAATTTTAACGTTGTCTCTCCTATTTGAATAATATCGCCCTCTGCAAGGATCTTTTTTGTAACGCTTCTTCCGTTGACGACTGTTCCGTTTTTACTTCCGAGGTCCTCAATTATTTCTTTTCCCATTGTTTCAACCAATTGAGCATGGATCCTTGAAACACGTTTATCTCCACCAAGAGAAATACAACAATCACTTGAGCGGCCTATTGTAAAAAACGGCTTGTTTACAGGGTATTCCCTGTCCTTCAATCTCCCGTTGAGAATCCGGAGTTTCCCCCTAACCGGATATACCTCATCCTTCTTCATCCCGTCAACATACGTTTCATCATTATAATCTGTGTAACTAGCCATTCTTCCCTTCCTTTCTAGCTATTTTTTTACCATTCCTGTAATAATTATACAATATTTTTTCGAAATTGTCAAGCGCGTTTTTTAAAAGGAATGATTCTGTTCTTTTTTTACTTAATAAATGTAAGAATGGTATCTAAATACTCAAAAAGGGAGTCTCTGCCCTGGTTATTATAAATCTCTTTCAATTTTGGAATATATGTCTGAATTCCAAGGTTCTGGCAGATAAAAACAAGGTCTGAAGAAGCGGATTTATGACTCGGTCTGATTTTTAAAACTTCTAATAAGTGATACAATGAATTTTTGTGCTGCTTTAATTCAAAGAAAATCATACCGAGCTTATGATGAGTTCCCTTGTATAATTTATCCGGTTTTTGGGGGATATCTAAAGCCCGTAAATAAAAATCCTTTGCAGCTTCGTTATCCTTCTTTTGTTGATAAATATCTCCTAATTTAATGAAATATACCCTGTGCGGATATATCTCGATTAATTCTGTGTATTCCTTTATTACTTCATCGGGAGAAGGATCCGGATATTCTTGCTCAAATTTCATTAGATGTTCATTGGCTTTTTTCTGCATTATATCCTGGATATTATTATAAAATTCTTTGTTCCCCCCGTAAATGGGGATAATCTTTTTTAACTGTTCATATGCATAATCTAAACCTTTTGCAACATAAAAAACACGAATGAATTTTGTTATATTTAAAGTATCACCTGGAGAAAAATTTTTAAACGTATCAAAATACTTTTCCGCGAGAGAATCATCGTTGTTTTTCAGCGCATCTTTTGTTTTTTCTAAGAGGTAATCGCAATATGCCGGTTCAAAATCCTTCTTTAAAATATTATCGGGAAGCTTATTATTCTTTATATAAAAATGGATCACCTTTTCAAGCAACGTTTTATCTTGAAGATAGTATTTAACTTCATAATCAATGTTTCGAATAGCAAGATCCTCATCATTCATCTTTTTAATATCTTTTGACAGGTAAAGAATCAGCCCTATAAAAACGATGACTAAAACTATCATTAGGAATGAAATTAAAAACATAAACCTGAAAAGCTCCTAATATATTAAATATTCTTAATAAATTATTATAGTTTATAATGTAAAAAAAGTCAAGATTTTTATTTCATTTTAAGTGAATCGTGCAAATTACGGTTTTTCATCGTATATCGGGACGGAATGCTGAAGTGTCCAGAAATTTCGGGTAACTTTTCTTCTTGAATTTAGTGTTATTTTATGTTATAATTATAATTTATAATAAAAAAAGAGAAGGTTATGCCTAAAATTTTAGTAATTGACGATTCAAAAACAATACGTTTAATGATGGAAACCGGACTGAAGAAGGAAGGGTTTGACATAATTACTGCTATTGATGGGGAAGACGGATTAATAAAAGCATTTACAGAAAGCCCTGATTTAATTGTACTTGATGTAATGATGCCGAAGTTAAATGGTTTTCAAGTCTGCCGAAAGATCAAGAGAGATGAGCGCACTCTTCATATTCCCGTGCTGATACTTACTGCGCAGAATCAGAAGGAAGAAATTTTAGAAGGATTTAATGCCGGAGCTGATGAATATCTCTGTAAACCATTTAAATTTGATGAATTATTAAAGCAGGTAAGAACGCTCTTAAGGTTATACGGCGGGAAAGAGGATTAACAAATGCGGCAAAATAAGGATTATTATGAAATTCTTGGTGTTGCCCGAGATGCGACACAGGATGAAATAAAAAAAGCTTTTCGTAAATTATCATTGAAGTTCCACCCTGACCGTAATCTCGGGAATGCAGAAGCGGAAGAGAAATACAAAGAGATTTCAGAAGCATATAGTGTTTTATCCGATTCCGAGAAGAGGTCGAGATATGATAATTTCGGTTCTGCATCCGGACCCGGAATGGGTTTTGATTTTGGAGATATCTTTGAAGATATTTTTGGTGATTTTTTCGGATCGAAGCGTCAGTCAAGAAACAGGCCAAGAAAGGGCGCAGATCTTCATTATAAAATTGATTTAACGCTGAAGGAAGTTGCGGTTGGGGTTGAAAAGGAAATAGAAGTAAGCCGGCTGATATATTGTGAAATGTGCAATGGTTCCGGAGCAAAAGCAGGTACAAACCCTGAGGTATGCCCCGTCTGTAACGGAACAGGACAGGTAAAGAAGCAGAATGGATTTTTCACGATTGCCACAACCTGTATCCGCTGCGGAGGACAGGGATCAATTATTAAGGAGCCTTGTGAAAAATGTCATGGTACAGGAAAAACACGCTTCACAAAAAAGATCAAGGTCAAGATTCCCAGAGGGATTGAAGAGGGAACGCGGGTCAGGATTGCAGGAGAAGGCGATGCCGGAATGAGTGGTGGTCCACCGGGAGATTTATACATCGCTATTTTTATTGAAGAGCATGAAATATTTAAACGCAGGGATTTTGACCTCTTCTGTGAAGTCCCGATTACATTTATTGAAGCAGCGCTTGGAACTGCAATTGAGATTCCTAATATATTTGGGGAACCGGTTAAGGTTGAGATTACGAAAGGCACCCAGACCGGGGATATTATTAAAATTACCGGGCAGGGGTTGTCAAACGAATATGATACAGGTGATTTATTTGTCAGTATTTTCGTAGAAACCCCTACAAAATTAAATAAAACACAGGAAGCGCTGCTGAAGCAATTTGCCGAAGTCAGCGGAATAAAAATCCACCCTAAAACCAGTAATTTCTGGAAAAAGATAAAAAAAATCATTTCATAGAATACCGGAGCATAAAATGTTAGATATCAGATTAATAAAAGAAAATCCTGAAAAATATCGGATTGCCTTTGAAAATCGCCGATTTAAATTTGACCCGAAAGTATATCCTCCGGAATTCTTAGAAAAACTTCCCGAATCATTCCGGAATGAATTTAATGATGTTTCATCATTCATTGCTGAGTTAATCCGGCTTGATAATGAACGACTTGAGCTACAGAAGATTACAGATGATACAAAAGCTGAATTAAATAAAATAAATAAGGAAATTGGTTTCAAGAAATCAAAGAAGGAAGATGCCGGGGAATTACTGGAACAGGCACAAGCATTAAAGGAAAAACTTTCAGAATTAGGCAACCGTGGAAATCCTCAGGATCTCCAGGTTAAGATTGACGAGATAATGAAATACATTCCTAATATTCCCCACGAAAGTACGCCATTCGGGAAGGATGAAAATGATAATGTTGAGATTAGGAAATGGGGAGCACCACGGAATTTTGATTTTGCAGTAAAGGATCATGAAACCCTCGGGACCAATTTAGATATTCTTGATTTTGAACGTTCCGCTAAGATTTCCGGATCTCGATTTGTAATTTTATGGGGGGCGGCAGCTAAGTTGGAACGTGCTCTTGTTTCCTTCATGCTTGATATACAAACAAACGAACATGGTTATAAAGAAGTGTACCCGCCATACCTTGTAAACGGTGATTCTGCCTATGGAACCGGGCAGCTTCCGAAGTTTGAAGAAGATTTATATAAAACGAAGCTTGACGACCTTTACCTGATTTCTACTGCCGAGATTCCCGTAACCAATCTTCATTCAAAAGAGATTCTTTCCGGGGAACAGCTTCCGATTAAATACTGCGCATATACAACCTGCTTCCGAAGAGAAGCGGGAAGTTACGGAAAAGATACAAAGGGAATGATCCGGGTTCATCAGTTCAATAAAGTTGAATTGGTCAAATTTACTAAACCGGAAGACTCCTATTCTGAATTAGAAAAACTTACTGCAAACGCAGAAAAAATTCTTCAGCTTTTGAATTTACCTTACAGAGTTGTTGCTCTAAGTACCGGGGACCTGGGTTTTTCTGCGGCAAAAACATACGACCTTGAAGTTTGGATACCATCTCAAAATAAATACCGGGAAATTTCTTCCTGCAGTAATTTTGAAGATTTCCAAGCAAGACGTGCGAATATCCGGTTCAAGAGAGAGCATGGTTCAAAGCCTGAGTTTGTACATACATTAAACGGTTCCGGCCTTGCGGTGGGTAGGACAATGATAGCGATAATTGAAAATTACCAGAATGCCGACGGAAGTATTGCGATACCGGATGTTCTCGTGAAGTATATGAACGGTTTAAAAACGATTTTTAAATAAAAAATTTTTTACCTCAAATTCTAAGATCTTTTTAATGGATTTATTTGAATAATGGAAATTTCATATACATTCCTAAAAAATATATACTCCGGAAAACCTGGCGGGAATTTATATGTCTTTTTCAAAAAAAGCATATTCTGCAAATTATAAATATTACAATTTTTAAGAAATCAGGAGTTTGCAATGAATGTGAAAGAAATTTTTCAATTTTATCTCCCCGTAAAAATAATATTCGGAAAGGATTCTTTTTTAAAAATTGGGGATCATGTTTCCGTTTACGGAAAGAAGGCTTTAATAATAACGAACCGGTTCTGGCTGAAGGAACGAAAGATATTAAAGCATTTATCCGATGAACTTAACCGTGTTAAAATAAGACACTTATTCAGCGAGCCGATTTTACCGGAACCGACAACAGCATCTGTTGATAGTTCTGTTATATTGGCTAATTCGGAAAAAATAGACTTGGTCATAAGTATCGGGGGCGGGTCAGTCATTGATGTCGGAAAAGCTGTTTCAATCATGGTCAATAACAAAGGGCATGTTTCCAGATACCTTGAAGTTGACGGGTCTACGCACCTGAAAAATAACGGCATTCAATTTGTGGCAATCCCGACAACGGCCGGAACGGGATCTGAAGTCACAAAGAACTCCGTTCTTTACAATCCTAAGACACGAATAAAGAGAAGTTTAAGAGACATAAAAATGTTTCCTGATATTGCAATTATTGATCCGGTCCTCTCAAGATACATGTCAAAAGAGCTTACTGCTTTTACGGGAATAGATGCTTTTTCTCATTTGATTGAAGGATACCTTTCTATCCGTTCTTCGGAATTGACCGATATCCTTGGACTGTATGGAATTAACCTGATAAAAAATAATCTCCCGAAAGCTTGTTCTGTTAAAGATGATAATATTAAGGTGAGATCCAATCTTTCGCTGAGTTCAATGCTCGGGGGATTCATGCTTTCAAATTCAGGAATGGGAATCTGTCACGGGTTAGCAGGAACACTTGGAGCAAAACCAGAATTCACGCATTCAAAAGCAATCGCATATCTCCTCCCTTCTGTTTTGGAGTATGTATCAGAAAAAACAGAGAAGGCGAAATTTCTCATTAAGCTTATAACAGGATCTTCTGATATAAAAAAGATCAAGCCATGGTTTAAAAATTTTTACGGAAAGATTGGAATCTCCGATCAATTAAATGCATTGGTCTTAACCAATAATGATATTAATGAAACGGTAGCCTTTTCATTAAATGCCAGTTCAATGAAGGGAAGTCCTGTTTCGGTAACAAAGAAAGGACTGCTGTATATTCTTAATTCTGCACAGGCATTCAATCAAAAATGAAGAGATTTATAAGAAATTTAAAATTATACTTTTCTTCGCCTTTTTTAAATATTTCAAGGTTCTTTTCCATTCTCTTCCGAAAACAGTCTCACAAAGGGCCTTTAATGGCAGCGGTAAGCATTACAAGCCGATGCCATACGCATTGCCTTATGTGCTGGTACCATTCTCCTTTATTGAAAAAGGAGGAAGATTTCAATCTTATCTCTCCAAGAGAACTTAGTGTCGACGTTCTAAAAGAACTCTTTTCGGATTTTAAGAGATTAGGCGGAAAACGATTATTTATTACAGGAGAGGGGGAACCTTTCAATCATCCGGAAATATTAAATATTCTTAAATTGATTAAAGATTTAAACCTGGAATTTTTTCTTTTAACAAATCTTGCAAATTTATCTTTAGAAAAGGCCAAGTTATTATTTGAATCCGGTATCGTTCACATTGAAGTAAGCAGTCATGGTGTTTCTGAAAATGTCCTGAAGGAAATATACCCGGTCTTGCATTTCCGTCAAATTCAGGATGGAATTGCGGGTTTGGAAGAGCTTATTAAAATCAGGAACAAATTCGGAAGACCAAGAATCGAAATTATTCATGCGGTATTTAAACAAAATATCGCGGACCTTGAAAATATGATTACACAGGCAGTCAATCTTAAGGTTGACAAATTAACGTTAAAGAGAGGGATATTCAATTCAGAGTTGAAGGATCGTTTAAATCCAACTCAGGAACAATTGGAAAAGGCATATTCTGTTATAAGAAAATATCAAAACATAAAGATTAGAAATAATTTAATTTCTTTTGTTGAATCTCTTCAAAAAGATTCTTTTTCTGACTTTAAAGAAAGTGTTCAAAAAAGCGAAAAAGCAGGCAAACCCAACATTGACAATTACAAATTCTGCTATATCCCGTACCTGTCAACTAATATCGAATCTGACGGAACTGTAAATCCGTGTATTTATGATCCCTTTGCCCCCAAACCCGGAAATATTAACAACTCTTCATTCCGCGATATTTGGTTTTCAAAAGAGTACCAGAACTACAGAAAAGAACGGAGGTGTCCCGTGTGTTTAGCGTTTTCGTTGTACCCGTTTATGAAAACAATTAAAAATTTTACCGGATTTTGTAATCACTTTAAAAAGAAAAATCGCCAGTAGGGTCTTGACAAAATGGAAAAAATACTATATATTATTATTAAATAGAATCGGAGAATTTCATGAAAACAAAATTATTGACCTTAATCCTATTACTAACAGGACTTTTGATTTTTACCTCCTGCCATCATGTTTTGAAGGGGGACACATTGCTTATGTCCAACAAACAGGAAGTAAAGCTTGGCGAACAGGTTCATCAAGAGCTTTTAAAGGAATTTAAATTATATCAAAACCAAACTGTAAATAAATATGTTCAAGGCGTCGGGAAAAAGATTGTCAGTAAATGTGACAGAAAGGATATTACTTATCACTTTTATGTTCTTGATACTGATATAGTAAATGCATTTGCTGCGCCGGGCGGTTATGTTTATGTTACTACGGGGATGCTCGGATTTTTAAACAATGAGGCAGAGCTTGCATGTGTCCTCGGACATGAAGTTGGTCATATAACGGAAAGGCACGGGGCAAAAAGAATGCGGGAGGTGCTCGGTTATCAAATCCTGGCGATAGGTCTTGCAGCGTCGGGGGTAAATATTGATGCCCAGATCCTCAATCTCGGAGTTAGTCTTGCAATGAACGGATATTCACAGGAGAATGAATTTGAAGCAGATGAAAAGGGAATTATCTATGCAAACAGGGCCGGGTATAATCCGCACGCAATGCAGAATTTTTTCCTGAGACTTGAAGAGAAGCAAAAGAATAAGAATGAATACAATACATTTAACCGGATGCTATCAAGCCATCCCCCGACTCGTTCGAGAATTAATAAAGCTCATGAAGTTCAGGATAAAAATAAAATGATGGGGGTAAACACTCCAAAATACTACGCTGAAAAATATGCGCCGATAAAACAGATCGTTACGGGGAAAAAGGGACAGCAGGAACCGGCGAAAGATAAGAAGAACAACAAAAAAAAGAATAAAAAGAAATAATAAAGGGAAAGCGTCCTTCTAATAACTTAAAAAATATTTAGGAGGACGCGTATGAATCCTGTTTTTTTTAAATATAACCTCACCCTTTTACAGGGAATGGTTATCTCAAGACCAAACATCTATTTCACTGAATCGGGGGTTAAGGTATTAAAGTTCCTGCTAAAGATTCCCGTTAATGAATTTGTTAATGCAAATATGTTTCATGATTCTTTCGAAACCGTTTCTGTGTATGCCACAGACAGAAACGCCGAAATGCTTTATGATTTTGTTCGGATTAACAGGCAATTAATTGTTTACGGAAGAATTATCAATATTCGTACGCAGAGAAAAACTTATTCTTCCGGGTCAATTGATAAAATTATATCATCCTTTATTTCGCTTGAAAAGAAATATTCAAATGCCCCGCCTCAAAAGCGGGAGAAAATGAAAAAGAAAATTCTTGAAGAACTTCCTGAAAAAGAATACTTGAGCAGGGTTTGGTCTGAAATTCTTGCCTTTAATATTTACTCTTCGGAAAACATTAAAAATTTACGGAATCACGTGGAGTTAGCCGGAAAGATTCTTGCAGATAGTGTAAAGGAAATTAAAAATAAATATCTCTTTAATTGCAGAATCAATAGGCCTGATGAATTTATCGTCTCCGGAATAATTAGAAGTCAAAGCAAGTATGATCTTATTAAAATTTCCATATCAAAAGATAAAATAAATCAGGACATTCTTCTATCGAAAGAAATAAGAAAAAGAAAGATAAAGATTGTTGGAAATATTCATGGAGTTGAAAAGATTAATTTTGATTATTACAAACCTGAAGCAGAAGAATTAGTAAATGATTTCTCCAGAATCTCACCGGAAAACACCGCTGCATTTAAATCAGTTGCAGAGCGAGTAAAAAAATTACGGCGGGTCCCCGAAAAAAGGCATGAATTATTTGTAAAGGGAGAAACAGCGATTTTTTATTGAGCTTTTATTTGTTGAATATACAAAAAGTATCCAATTGAAATTCCAATAATATCCCAGGTTAAATCCTTAAATGAAAACATTGTCTTTTTCTCCGTGAGATCAAAGACTTCTTTTCCCAACCCAAACCCGGCAGTTATATAGATTGCTTTGGATTCTGCAGAGGAATACGTAAAATTCTTTTGATAATAAAAGAACTGGAATAGCCATATACTCATTCCTGCAGAAACAATACAGTGTTTTAACTTATCTTCCCCGAACCATCGGTCCTCAATATTGGTAACTGAAATTTCAGATTCAGGCTGACTTTGAAAAAGATTAACCGTGTAAAAAAACAAAGAAAGTTGCTTTGCAATTTCCGGTTTCTCAAATAAGTTATCGGTTTCTGCATATAATGCTGATGAAAAAAACATAAGAATTAAAAATACTGCACTAAATCTTAAATACATTCGCCCAATTCTCCATTGCTCTGAGTGCGATTTCCGCCTGCATTTTTCTCTTCGCTTTTTTATCCCTGACCTTTGAAATGGTTTCTGGAAGAATTCCGAAGTTGGCATTTACCGGCTGAAAATTTTCAGAAAAGGTAATCAATCTCCTTATAATCCCCCCGGTAATTGTTTCAACAGGCGGTAAATAAAATTCTCTCCCTGAAATCAAATGATATACTGCCAGGGCATTAATTAAACCGCTCATGATTGACTCTATATATCCTTCCACTCCTGATAATTGTCCTGCCAAATAAATCTGCCCCGCAGACTTCAGCATCAGATTTTCACTCAAGACAACAGGAGAATTAACAAATGTATTTCTATGCATGCTTCCAAATCTTAAAAACTCCGCATTCTCCAGGCCTGGAATCATTTTAAAGATTCTTTTCTGTTCTGAATATTTTAATCGTGTTTGGAAACCGATTAAATTGAAGCTGCTTCCTTCTTTGTTTTCCGGTCGGAGTTGAACAACAGCTTCAGCTTTCCGCGCATTGTCGTTAGTAAATCCGACCGGTTTCAACGGCCCAAAAACAAGGGACTTCTCACCTCGGCGTGCAATCTCTTCGACTGGAAGACAGCTTTCAAAATATATCATCTTATCCGGGTCGTGCATGTCAACAACTTCTGCCTTGATCAATTCAGAATAAAACAACCGGTATTCATCTCCGGTCATGGGAAGATTAAAAATATTCTCGTCACCTTTTCCGTACCTGCTTTCAAAAAACCCTTTTTCTTTATCTATTGAATCCCATTCAATAATCGGAGATATCGCGTCATAGAAATGCAGGAATTGTTCACCAATTATAGATTTTAATGATTCGGTGAAATTCTCTGAAGTTAACGGGCCGGTTGCGATTATTATAGGCTTGGACAGGTTTTTAATGTCTGAAATTTCTTCTCTTTTTAAATCAATGAAAGGCGAAGAAGTAATTTTCTCCGTTATTTCAGAAGAAAATAATTCCCGGTCAACAGTAAGACCCGCACCGGATTTCAAATCAAAATTCTCCGCCAGCTCAATTAGGATTGACCCGAGAATTTTTAGTTCCGCTTTTAACAGACCTGCGCCGGTATCTGTTCTTTTAGATTTAAGGGAATTGCTGCAGATTAATTCTCCAAGGTTTCCCGTTTTATGTGCTGAAGTCATGTGCTTTGGTCGCATCTCATACAGAACACTCTGTATTCTAAGCCTTTCTAAATACAGGGCCGCTTCGCTTCCTGCTAAACCTCCGCCAATTATTGTAACTCGCGTTTCTGTCATATTTTTACCTTACTTATTACTGTCGTTTTATTCCTGCCCTTCTCCTTTGAATTATATAATGCTTTATCTGCTTTGTCAATAAGTTCTACAGGATCCTCAGAATCTTTAGGATAGGATGATATTCCTATTGAAACAGTGATCTTAACAGAGTTATTTCCTGAAGAAAAAGTTTGTTTCTGAATTCTTTTCCTTATCCTTTCCGCAATGAAATATGCATCTATCTCATCAAGCGATGGAAGTATTATTGCAAATTCCTCTCCGCCATATCTTGAACAATAGTCAATTTCCCTTAAATTCTCTTTGATTACATTTGAGATGGATTTTAAAATAAAATCACCGAATAGATGTCCAAAACTATCATTTACTTTTTTAAAGAAATCTATATCAATCATCATTGTCGAGAATTGTTCAGATCGTTCAATCAACTCTGAAACCTCTTCCTTAAAATAACATTGCATAAATAATCCTGTTAATCCATCTTTCTTCAATTCATAATTCTTAAATGTGTCTGATAGCTTCCCCATAATTCCCTTTAGAATATAATGTATATATTCAAGGTCGTTCAGATATTCTGTTTCGGCATTTATCGGCAAAGAAATGCTTGCGTGAAACTGTTCATCTTCTTTAGAAAGCGGGAAAGATATTATTGTTTGTTTTTTATATGAATATTTAAATATACGATTGGAAACTATCGCTTGTCTTGAAATCTCTGACAGATTCTTGTTGTTGGGTATGTCACGCAATTTTTCTTTTGAATAAACAACGATTTTTTCCGGATTATCATTCACAGAGAAATATAACCCTGCCCAGGCTGTATTTAAAAATGCAGTTACCTCTTCCGGGATTTTTTTTAAAAGTTTTTTATAAGAGGTTTCTGACAT
>JAQVHJ010000007.1:0-2918 GCA_028696285.1 bacterium | reverse complement strand
TTCAAGATTCCGTAGATATTCCTTTCCTGAAGATAAAGAGAACTGTGACACGCTTTTATTTCCGGTTTCTGGGCATAGTAATTTAAATTCACATGTATTGCAGAATGGATTCCTCTTAGGGCTGAATTCATCCGGCCGCAGAGTACGTATTTCATTTACTTTCTTATTCAATGCATCTTTAATCTTTGCAAAGTCATCGTCTGCAATGTCTATGGAAATCTTCTTCATTGTCCGGAGATAAAATAAAGTAAGTCTTTTTACTTCAAGGCCTAATCCATATTTAACGGCAAGAGGGTAAATCCTGTTCGGAATGTTGCGGGATAGTTCTTCTTCCGTTATTTGAATCTTCCCAGTCTTGTAATCAATGATCTCCCACCAAATATCCTTCTTTTCTAAACGATCAACCTTACAGATTAATGTATAATCATTAAAATCAACCGAGATATTCTCTTCCCTGAATTCGGGAGTGGCAGAGAGTTCTTCTTCATTTGAAAAATTATTTATCAGTTCCAAACATTCATTGAGAATCTCTTCATAGTCCTTATGCTGAAAACAAACACGGAATATTTTCGAATGAAGAATTTCGTTTAAGCGGACAGAAGACCTTTCGCCGGGTATTGAAAAAAAATCATTTAACGTATCATGTACTATCTTTCCTATTAATAGATGTGTAGAAGGAACTATTTCTAAGTCCTTATCTAACTTGTCTATGTATTTAAACTTATATTTTAATGGACATTGATCAAACAACGATATTTTAAACGGACTTATACTGAACAATTTATTCTCCTTGGAACTCAGAGAATTTTTTTATAAGATACTACCGTAATCTCTCCGGCAGGTATTTGAATTTCTGATGAAATGGTTATTGTCTTCTTGTATTGATTCTCAATATTTTCTATTTCCTGCAAGAATATTTTATCATGGGCAATCTTTGTATAAGATATCGGATTCAGTTTAACAACAATGCTTTTTTCCCTTGAAGAAGCGCAAACCAATTTTAATTTTCTAAGTATCTTTAAAATGATTGTCTGAGTAGACGGGATTTTTCCTTTGCCGCCGCAAGTGGGGCAAGCGCTGAAAAGGCTGTTGACAAGACTCTCTTTTATTCTTGTCCGAACCATCTCAACAAGGCCGAGAGGCGAGAATGAATATACTTTTGTGTATGTTTTATCCTTCTTTAGTTCCTCCTGAAGTTTTTGAAGAATTTTTTTCCTGTTCTCCTTATTATGCATATCAATAAAATCAATAATTATAATTCCCCCTATATCGCGAAGCTTAAGTTGCTTCGGTATTTCACGGGCTGCTTCCAGGTTAATATTAAACGCAAACGTTTCAAAATCTTTCCCCGTAGAAAAACCTGCAGAGTTAATGTCTATTGTAGTCATGCTTTCTGTCTGTTCAAGAATAAGTTCCGCTCCTGATTTCAAAACAAGTTTATTGTTCAGCGCTTGCTCGATCTGTTCTTCAATCTTAAAATATTGGAACAATGGAATCTTGTTGTTGTAATAAACAAGTTTATTGGAAAATTTCGGGAAGTATTCTTTAACAAAGTCCCGTAATTTTTCAAATTGTTCTCTGTCATCAACCCAGACCTTTGCGGTATCTATCGTAAGCAAGTCCCGAACCACACGATATACCATTCCGGGATCCTCATAGATAAGGGATGGCGCAGGTAAACGGTCAAAACGCATTTTAATCTTTCCCCATAATTGCCTGAGAAAGTTTATTTCATTAATTATATCCTGCTTCTTTGCTGTCTGTGCCTGAGTCCTGATTATAAAACCTTCCTTCCCCTTTTTATTTGCTGAAATAATTTTTTTCAATTTCGTGCGTTGGCTTTTTTCAATAATCCTCTTGGAAATACCGATATTGTTCAGGTTTGGAAGATAAACGAGTATCCTACCGGGAAGCGTAACATTCGTTGTTACCTTTGCACCTTTTTCACTTATCCCTTCCTTTTTTATCTGAACCATTATTTCCTGGCCATGCTTAAGAACGTCCTCAATTGTCGCATCCGGATACTTCTGGTTATCCTCCGTTCCTTCTTCATCAGAAGCCGAGAAGAAATCCCCGAATGACTTAACACTGTGGATAGCATCACTGACATGGATAAAAGCATTCTTTTTCTTGCCGATATTTACAAACGCCGCCTGCATTGCAGGGAGAATGTTAACTACCCGGCCTTTATAAATATTGCCGTAAATATGTTTTTCCGTTTCTCTCTCAACAAACAACTGTGCAAGCGTTGAGTTTTCTAATATAGCCACCCTAATCTCATTGAAAAAATTATTGATTAAAATTGTTTCTTTCATTTAAACACCAATCCTAAATACCCGACTACCTCGGTACCGGGAGAACAAGTCTCTCCGGAATTTGTATAGATTAAAACCTCTCCTTTCTTCGCGCCAAGTAGTCTTGATGTTTCCATCACAACCCCTACCGGACCCGCCCCACACATTGTTATCTCCTCCCTTTCAACGACAGAAAGGAATCCGTCAAGATCAAGTTTCTCGATCTTCGCAATTGCTTTGAAATCCTGTTCTCTTGCAAAACCGGGCGCTTCATAATGTGTCATATCACTCGAAGCTACAAGCAGAATTCTTTCTTGTGATTTTGAAATTATTTTAAATAACGCCTCAGATAATTTTTTAATGCTCTTTTTTGAATAGTCATACATGGAGATAGGCACCAATTTCGCCTTCGGGGACCGCGTTAAAATAAACGGGATTTGAACTTCAATTGAATGCTCCTGTAAATGAGCAGAAGCATCCGGCTTTAGAATCTCCGCTTCTTTAATGAGCGCCGAAACAACTTCTGTGTCAATCTCTATCTTACCGTTTGGAAGAATCCATTCTCCTGACGGATAAACTGAAATTGGTTTTCCGGAACCATGGTGATTTGGGCCAAGAACACTA
>JAQVHJ010000006.1 GCA_028696285.1 bacterium | reverse complement strand
AGCTTGGGGATAAGCAGAAACTTGGTTCAATAACAGTGAATTACGGGACATTTAATTTGATTACAGGCAATCACTCTATGGCAATGAATCAATTTAAAGAATTTCTGAAGATATCAAGAGATATCGGAGATCGCCTTGGTCAGGCGATTGCAATTGAAAGGATTGGCCGGATATTTAAGGAACAGGGAAAAGAAAAGAAGGCTCTGGACCATTATTTTAAAAAGCTGGAAATTGTCAAAGAATTGAATGATCTTGATGGACTGGGATGGACTTACGGAAACATAGGTTCTTGTTATTTAGATCTTGAACATTATGACAAAGCTCTTGATTATTTTAATAAACAACTTCAAATCTGCCGTGAAATAAATAATCCCAGGGGACTTTCCCTTAGTCTTGGAAATATCGCAATTGTATATATGGATTTGGAAAAATTTTCCCTGGCTGAAAAGAATTTTAAAGAAGCCTTGAAGCTTGCTGAAAAGATTAATGATATTCCTTCTGTCTGCGGAATAAAAGGAAATCTTGCTCAAATGTATGTACTGCTTAAGAAATATAAAATTGCAGAAAATTTATTCAATGAAACAATAAAAACCTGCGAAAAATTCAATTTAGTTAATGATCTCGCCCAGCTTTACTATTTTCTTGCAAAATTGAATTATGAACAAAAAAAGAATGAATCTGTTAAAATAAATATTTCAAAGGCAAAAGAATACGCATTGAAAACAGGGAATAAAGGCCGGCTTCGTGAATATGAAAATTTCGAGAAAAAGATTAATAAATAGAAGGTTGTCCCCTAAAAAAAACTTGACAAAATCCGTATTTTTTGATATAATTCATTTTTCATACCGTTTGTTCTACTCCGGCATAGCTCAATGGTAGAGCGGGTGGCTGTTAACCACTAGGTTGGGGGTTCAAATCCCTCTGCCGGAGCCAATTTTTGCTTTGCAAAAATTGGCTCAGAGAGCAGAGAATAGAGAGCAGATAGCAGCTTTTTGACAGGAGATTGAGTATCAGGGCCGAGTCGCTGAGTTGCGTCAGTATTGAATAAATTTAATACTTCACGGGTATTAAATTTTGAATTGAGAGAAGTTCCGGACAGACTCTCAATTAATTTAAAGTATTTTATCGATTCAGATATAAATAATATCTTACATTATTTTGATTCTCCGGGATCTGAGAATTTAGGGGGTTTTTATGAATATTCAGGATATGGAAGTCTTTAAAAAATCTCATCAGATTACTTTAGATATCTATGAGATTACGAAAAAGTTTCCAAAAGAAGAGAGCTTTTCTCTTGTGAAGCAGATGCGGAAAGCTGCTTACTCAATTCCCACAAATCTTTCTGAAGGTTCGGTAAAATCATCTGATAAGGATCGGGAACACTTTTTTGAAATATCTTTGGGGTCATGCTCAGAATTAATATATGAACTTCTTTTGTCGCATGATCTTGGATATATTGATAAACAAACCTATGACAAACTTGATGAGACCGCCCTTGAAATAAAAAAAATGCTGTACGGTTTGAAAAAATCATTACATAAAGCTGAATAATTTTTATGTTTATTAAACAATGGTTTTAAAAGTTTGAGCTAAATATCCTGTTGAATTTGCTGTCTGCTTTCTTACATTATGAGTTTTTTTCTAAAAGGATAAAAAGAATCGAGCTCGAAGACATGAACCGAGAGCAGTAAAGAGGTAATCGAGAGCAGAGAATGTATTAAAATAAATGTTTTGGGAAGTATTTAAATAATATTCTTAAAGATAAACATGTAAAATTCATCAGAATCGTAAACAAAACTATTTAAATATTTGAATTTTCCTTTAGGAGCTGATGTTAAGTAACCCCGGTCTTAAGACCGGGGTGGAAAATAACATCGTACGATATGCGAAGTTCAAATAAATAAGGCAGATATTTAAATAAAAATGTAATGTTAATAAATTCCTAATGTGTTGCTTGAAACATATTATATATCGAGACTTATATTTCATCTCAGATATTAGTTTTTGAATAGAAAATTTTTGAACTCGGAGAGATTGACCTTTGTGTACTCTAACCCACCATTGAAATGGTGGGATAATACCGTTCTATACCTAAAAGAATGAAGAAAGATTTAATTTTTAAAACCACAAAATCAAAAAAAGAAATAGAAATAGTTTTTAGGGCAGACAACGACAGCCGGCACCGATTCTATTGCAATATATCCTTTTTTGTGCTATACTTAAACGGGTTATGTAAAACTTCATAGCCCAAGGTTCTTTCTTTGAATGGAGGTAGTTTTTCAAATGATAAAAATTTTTCTACTTATAATCTTCATTTTCATAGGTTGTAATGGGGTAAATGATATGGAAAAAAATGATGTTCGATACCGAAAGCTCTCTCCGGAAGAGATGCGGGTGATAATTCATAAAGGGACGGAGCTGCCGGGGAGTGGTAAATATAATGACTTTTTCGAAAAAGGATCCTATATATGCAAACGATGCAATGCACCGCTTTTCTATTCAGATGCAAAGTTTAAGTCATCCTGCGGCTGGCCCAGTTTTGACGATGAGATTGAAGGAGCCATTAAACGGGTGCCTGACCCGGACGGAACAAGAACGGAGATACAATGTGCTACCTGCGGTGCTCATCTTGGTCATGTTTTTACGGGAGAGGGATTTACTGAAAAGAATCTCAGACACTGTGTCAACTCAATCTCTATGATCTTCATACCCGATAAAGAGTGGGAAGATATCGCGAAAGCCTACTTTGCCGGGGGTTGTTTCTGGGGGGTGGAGTATCACTTTGTAATTAAACAGGGAGTTATCTCTGCGGTATCAGGTTATATGGGGGGAATAAAAGAAAACCCCACCTATGAAGAGGTTTGTTCGGGAAATACCGGCCATTATGAGGTGGTTGAGGTTACTTATGATCCGAACAAGGTCTCTTACGAGGAATTAACTCGACTCTTTTTTGAGATACATGACCCTGCTCAAGCCAATGGTCAAGGCCCGGATATAGGAGAACAGTACAAATCAGTTGTTTTCTACAGCAACTTTGAAGAGAAAAAAACCACTGAAAAGTTGATCAATATATTAAAAAATAATGGCCACAAGGTTGTTACAAAATTACTGCCGGCAACAGAGTTCTACCGGGCGGAGGATTATCATCAGGATTATTACGGTAAGAAAAATAAAAAACCATACTGCCACATCTACCAGAAGCGGTTTTGAAAAACGAGAAGGGGAATTTAATTTTTATCGGGTATCAAATGAAGACAGTTTAGGTAAAAATTTAAAGTATTTAACATTAACTTAGATACCAATCTTAACTTATAATACTGTTGGTAAGAAATTAAATTATTTCAAAAAAGATTAAACAATAATAAATTATTAAAGAAAAAAATAACAAATTAAATAAAATTAATATCCGGAAGGTAATTGGGCTCTTATTTACAGACACATTTTTTTCGGTTGAAATTAAAAAAAAAGGATAATAATAATATTATTATGACAAAGGATTATTAAATGAATGTAAAGGGATTGGCAATTAAGAGTTCAATAGATCTGATTCATGATAAATTTGGCAACGAAGGCGTTAAGCGTGTTTTAAATGAACTCACAGAGGAAGAGAAAGGTTATTTTGAATTTGGTATATGCAAGTCTATATGGTATCCTTATTCACTATTCATTCATATTACAAGAATAATAATAGACCTTTATGGAAACGGTGATGATGAATATGCTTCAGAGTTGGGGGCTTTTACTGCCGAACATGACCGTTCAACAATCATGTCATTTTTTTATAAATTAGGAACACCGAAAGTGATATTAAGGCTGGGTTTATGGGCATTCAAAAGATATTACGATGAGAGTGAGATCGTTTTGACAGATACCACTATAGGAAATCTCGTTTTTGAAATGAAGAGTTTTAGTGAAATGGATGAATTGCATTTGAAGAGGGTGAGGGGATATCTCCAAAGGGGAACAGAGCTTGCCGGAGGAAAGAATGCAAGAAGCCGGTATGAAGTAACAAAAAAAGACGGGAAAAAAGTTGTTGTATTTACAACCACTTGGGAATAAGATCACCCACAATACTTCAGAATAAAATATATATTAACAACTCAAAATATTATAACAAATCAATAACAGAAATTAATAAGAGTATAATAAAAATCTTAATCACATGGAAATGTAATAAACATGTTAAACAGCTTTTCTATCTCCTCTTCAGACATTTCAAGTTCATATTCCCTTATAAACCGTTTAAAATGTTTAAGGCATTCATTCTTATCCAATTCCTTTAAATTCCCGGTAACATCACCTTTCTGTTTTGAATGGATATCCATCATTAATGCCGGGGTTTCACAGCCGTAATCATTCTTATCAAAATTTATGTAACATTCTTTTTTGTTTTTATATGTTTTAAAATAGATCATTCTGTTCTGAATATCAAAGACAATACTCCAACGAGTATATCTACCAGCATCGACCGTTTTAAGGATATTAAATGAATAGGAAACGGGTGAGATATTTTTATTTGGCTGGAAGTCAGAAAGCATTTTTTGGACTTTGGCCAGGCGTTTTTTTGAATTGTTTCCCTTCACAAGTCTTCCGTCATTCCATTCAGAAACACATTGGGAATATACACTATTGGTTAAGGCTTTTATCGGGAGTGAATCCTGTTTGTGAACAACCATTTTCCCTTCAAGGAATTCTATAACAGCAATATTACCTTCTGCATCGCAAATAAGGTAATGATCAACGGTATCCTTTATTTTTACAATTTTATCGGATGCAATTACATCATCTACTGTTGCACAGGTGTCAAAGATATACTGCATCCAGTATGCAGATACAAGGGGCGGCCTTTCATCGGGAGCGGGATTTTTTGTTTCACCGAGAGCCATGGTACTTATTACCAATCCTTTTTCATTCATCCCTGCCCAGGGTAATTGGTAACCTGCAACGTTGAATGTGACACTCCCGTATTTTGATACCCATTCTGCCACTTCTCCTGTTGTTCCCGGTTCCCACCCCGTCTTCTTTATGCCCTTTTTATTAATAAAAATCTGGCCGGGGTAAATATCATTATCATAATTGGTTCCGAATATCAGGATATTATCCGATTTAAGAACAAAGGAACTGCATGAATAAATCGGGGAAGAAAAAAATAAAATAACAGAGATAACAATAAGTAAACATCTGAACATCTTCATAATTCCTCCAAATTAAATACTATTAAGTAAAGGGTTTCTAAAATTACCCGCTGAATGTTACCCATTCTTTTCCGCAGTATTTACATTTAATACAGTAAAGTTTTGTACGTCTGGTTCCGGAATATGTACTTCCGTCTTGATTCGTGGAGGTATAATTATAATCTTCTGAAGTTATGTATGTCTTGCTCTTTTTAGCAAAGGATTTATTGCAATACGGACACTTTGATAAGTAAAAAGCTAACCAGGTATTTGCGCCAATAATAAACAATAATGAATAGAATGTAAACAGTATAGCGATTGAATTTTTAGAAGCAAGTAAAATTACAGAGGTTACCACAAGTCCAACGCTGATCGCTATTGTCCAGAACATCCAGGGAAATTGCTTTTCAGCTCTCTTATTATATTCTTCAGTTATAATATTCAAGTCAGTAGTAGTCAGGAATTTTTGTGTTTTCAGAGTTTGTATAAGGCTTTGAATTTTACCCGAATCCACCACATCTTTCTTACGGTTATTTTTCATGTAATTCCTTCCTTAATTAAGAATAATTATTATATTATTATATCTAAAATAATATAAAAAGTCAAATTATTATTTTAACATTTTATTTAAAATAAATAGATAAAATTTATTTCAAGAAAGAAGTAAGAGTGCTGCACCTTTTACGATTCATATTCCAGGTAATATGACGTAAATTTACCGCAGTCTCTGCACAAGAATTCCTCGTTTATTGTTGCGCAGATAATACTTCCAATTTCATACCTGTAAATACAAACAGTATTCAAGCTCCCGCAGTGACCGCATTTAATTGACTTGATATTTTTTATTTCTTTCCAACCTTCCTTTGCGAGAAGAGGAGTGTCTGAAACTTTTGTGTATTCCTTATAATCACCCATTATATTCCTTGTTGATGTTTAAATATTTTTACTCCTAAAAAGATGAATATATTTTTATTGATTTGAATCCCTTGTTTCCCGAAATCAAATTGCCTTACATCAGAAATTTTAATCTTCAAAATAATCCCTCTTTATATTCAAATTTTCTTTTTGACCGGGGACCCTTAGAGTCGACACCCAGGTGAATTATATAAAAAGAGATTTCTTCCAATGTTCTATTAGGTAGGATTTTCAATTCACCCTTAAAAATAATGGTCTTGTCATATTGTGAAAAACCATCCTCATCAAAATCATAGCGGAACTCAATGAGAACGCTAGCGTCAATCTCTTCTGAAATTTTAATAAGGTACAGATCTTCAAATTCACATCGTGGCCTGAGTTCTGGTCCGAAGCCTGTTTCCTGATGGATGTATTTCAGGACGATCTTTTCAATCTCTTCATTTGTCATAGATGAATCCATTTAATTTTAAAAAGCAATATTTATCATAATAATCGAGATCTCATTTTATGTTTCGAACAGAAAATTAAACCACAGCTCTAATTCTTTATCCTGTTTAAGAGTCTTCCGCAATTTCTGCAATTAATCAACGGAAAAGAAAAAAAACACCGAATTTAATCATGAAATTTTTCTAATTTTAAAATCATTTATGCTTCTGTAATAATACATTGGAGGTTCCTTTATTGAGAAATTTCTTTGCAATCTCAGGTTCGTTAACAAACAAAGCGACGGCTGCAGCATTTTTGTAAAAATCATATAGAAATGGATGTCCTTTAATTTTTTCAATGAGATTGAATATTTTAGATGCAATTGATTTTAATTCTTCAATATCAACCCCGGCATTTTTCTTTAATAGAAACGTGAGATAATAAAATCGGAAGAAAAAGGCAGGATATTGTTCGGGATCTTTTTCCTTTAAATATTTTTCGGAATCACGATACATAATTTCAGCTTTTTTTATGTTTCCTGATTCAATATACAATGAACATAAACTTAGAGTATTATCAAAGATTTTCCAAAAGTTCTTTTCCGGATCTTTTTTATATATATCCAATGCTTTCTTAAGGTTTTTTTCTGCGGCCTTGAATTTGTGCATGTTTAAATTAACAACTCCGATAGCCTGGTGAAGTTTAATAATTTCAGGATGATCCTTTTTCAAAATCCTTGATGATATTTTAAGTGCTTTATTAATATTCTCTTCTGCATCTGAATAAAGCCCTGAACTTAAATATGTCAATCCGATATTATAATAGCACGCGGCAATATTAGGATGAAGTTCCCCGAAAAATTTTTTCCAAATCTCTAATGCCCGGAAGTAATAGGTAAGAGCTGATTCGAATTCCCGCATATTCCAGAAAATAACACCGGTATTCAGATATCCTGCAGCTATTGACTGATGAGTTTCTCCATAAATCACCCTTTTTAAATCAAGTGATTTTTCAAGGAATTCTTTTGCTTTGTTGAAATCCCCCTGATTCCAGTATAGTGTCCCAAGGTTATGATAGATCGAAGCAATTTCAGGATGCTTTTCTCCAAGATTAACTCTTTTTATTTTAAGTGATTTATTAAGAAATTCTTCGGATTCCTTGAATTTACCGAGATTTCTATAGATTACTCCAAGGTTTTGATAACCTTCTCCCGTTTCAAGATCGTTTTCTCCGAATAAGATTATTTTTAATTTAAGAGAATCCAAAAAATATTCTTCAGCAGCAGTATATTTTCCTAAAATCCTTTCGAGGTCACCCTTGGTATCAAGTATCTTCAGAAGTTTTTCCCGGTAATCCTTTTCCCCGGCAACTTCTTTCTCTATTTCCGTCAGAAGCTTTTCTGCAAAACGGTATTTACCTGTTTTTATAAAGATATTAACCTTAAGAAGTTTTCCTGAAAATACCATTTCTTTATCTGTGTGATAAATTATTTTATTTACCAATTTTAATGCGGAATCATATTTTCCCTGTTTATAAAAAGTTTCGCATAAACCATAATGCGCATCAGGATTCTTTTTACTAAACTTCAGAATCGCAGAATAAATATTTTCAGCTCCGGTCAGATTAAATTCTATAAGCTTCCTTTTACCGCTGATTAATGAAAGCCGGAGAAATTCCTTTATTCTTCCTGCTTCCATGTAATGCATTGCTGTAATGTCATAAAGCTCAGAATGTTTTTCGTGAAGTTCCTTCTCAAGAAGTTCTGCAACACGATTATGATTTTCCTTCTTGAGTTTTGCCGGGATGTTTTTATAAATAATATTTTTTATTATGGGATGCTGCAAAGAAATGTGTATTTTTTCGGTTCTCATTATTTTTGAATCAAGAAAACCTTTTTTAATCAGCGTTTCTATTTCGAACGTATCACAGCAGGGATTTAATTGTTGAAGAAAATCAAGATTGAATTCATTCCCGATTATTGCTGATATGGTCAATATCTGCTGTTGAGATTTCGGGAGCAATCTTATTCTGCGAAGAATTACTTTCGATATATCATCAGGAATAGATTCAGTTTTTCCTTTAAGGATTATGGAATTATTTTCTATTTCAAGAGCTCCTTTTTCATGTAAATATTCTGATAAATGTAAAAGGAATAATGGGTTTCCCTCCGACCTCTTAACAAGAAAAGAAAGAACCTCTTTTTTTACAGTACTGCACTTGAAATGTCTTGTCAGCCAAGTTTTAATCTCCGATGATGTTAAAGGCCCCAAATTCAGTTGATGCTTTTCCAACTTTTGAAAATCATTTTCAAGATCGTCTCTTGATGTAATTATTATGAGAATGTTTTTATTTCTTTTTACCTTGGCAAGAAGTTCTATAAAATTTTTAGTTTGAAAATCTAACCAATGATACCCGTCAATACATATTACAAGAGAAGTTTCATTGGCAATATAATTAATCAGATTTAAAATACCCCCTTCTGTTAAATCCTGTTTATCTTTTTGCTTCAGGTTATCAAGAAAAACTTGTTCCCTCTCAGTCAGGGGAATCCCAAGAAACCATTTAATATAAGGTTTTGTAAAAGAGATGATTAGATTTTTCCTGAAATATTCTTCAATAATTTCGCTTGAATCTGAAGTTGAAATATCATTGATGTTCCAGAAAGACCTTAAAAGATTCCGTAAACCGTAATACTTTTCTTTTTCAAAATTTCTGATTCCTGCTGTAAATAATTTCGAATAAGATGGTTTTAATTCTGATAAGAAAGATTGAACCAGGTAAGATTTTCCCATACCTTCCATTCCGGAGATGGTGATAAGATGAGATTTCTCAAATTCAGATTTTAAAACAGCATTTTTAAGAAAGGTTAATTCTCTGTCTCTCCCAATTAAAATTGATTTGGAGATATATTCCTTCTTTTTCATCTATAGCTCCGGAATTTAATCTATATAATATTCAGATATTCTGAAATACTTTTTTCACAATCTGCAAATCGCTCAATTATCTTTGCCTGGTTATTTCGAAGATTTTGCGTCCAGATTTTTATATCCGGATTGACCCAATGGGAAGGAACATACGGCATACCTTCCTTTAAAATATTCACCTCTTTATTCAGTAATAGGATAATTTTTTCAATTGTTTCTTCGGGCATGCCAAATTTATCTTTGTTGTTCCGGAGATAATCGATATTTAAAGCTCGGGCTTCAAGAAGACTAACATAAATCCACCAGTTCGCATGCATTTTATTAAGCTTTTCTTCATCGGTTGAATTTTCAAAAAAGACAGAGTCTTTTAATTTTTCCTGAAGATAATTACATGCTTCAAGCCCCGAGAAATATTCCTCATATGATTTTGTTTGATACATTTCTTTTGCAATTTGAAGAGATTTTTTAAAGAGGGGAACAAGATCAACATTATCTTTCTCTACTATCACTAAAATTGACCAGGGAAATTTCTCTGCGATCTCATAACCTTCTGTCTTATCAAAGTATGTTCTGCAGAAAAAGTCGTTTGCGTGATTTTGAAACCCTGTAATCAATCCCCACTCAGGAACCTGAATTAAATCAATCGCGAAAACGGGCCAACCGCTTAAAATGCTTTCCTTAATTATCTCACGCAATGCTTTCCTGCTCCTTTTCCTTTTATCTTCTGTTTTAAGCTCTGTGTCTAAATAATAACACGCATATTTATATCCGAGTTTGGCCAAAAGTTCTGCTCCAACATTTCTGGGAACTGTAGCATCCGGAGCGCTTGAGCAGAAATCAGGGTGGAACATGAACCGAAACCCGTAGCCGGAGAGACCCAATACATCTATGTAATTATCCAGCTTGCCGAATTTTCTCTCCATTAAATAAATGCAGGCCAGAAATGAATTCTCCATACCCAGTCCCCAGCCAAGCTTCCCGATTCCTTCAATTATTACAGCATCTTTACTGATTCCATGTTCAGGAATGAGCTCTTTAAGAAATACCCCTAAAAATCCTGAAGAAATATTCAATTTGATTTCTTTATCTTTCCGTAACAGTATGACCTCAACTAATTCTTTTGAATTTTCTGATTTTAATTTTTCTAAATGCTTTATTGAAAGGATCTTATCACCATTATAATGCGTGAGGATATCGTCTATCTGTGCGCCGGCATCCTTCATGATAGATTTTTCCGGAAACCCCGTAATTAATAATCCCTTCATGACCCCCTCCTAAATTATAGTTTTAAAAGGGCAATTCATTTCATTTTTAAAACAATCAGATTACAATTTTTTGCCCAGATTTTTAACTAACTATAATTATACAAAAATATTTACTTAAAATCAATAGATTTTTTGGTGCCGGCCCATGACATATGACATGAAATTCATTTCTAAATCATAGAATCTCTTTAAAAACAAGATCAGTAAAAGAGCGTGTATTGGGAAATTTTTTAAGTTTTAAAGATAATCAGATGAAATATGGGGAATAAAATATTTAAATAAGTTTGTTAAAAATAATTTTCTTATTATCAAAATTTTTATTTGTTTTATTGCATAACATCCCTTCTGTTCGGAATATAGATCTAATTATAAACCTTTAATTTCTTAAATGTCATATGTCATGGGCCGGCACCTAAAAAAACTGCTTGACAATATTATGAAAATGTGATATAATTCAATTTAGAATGATTCTAATATTTAAAAAGAGGAGGAGAAAACATGGAATCAACTAATCAAGCAGTATCCTTACCGAGGATAGGGGATCCGGCCCCGGCATTTAAAGCAATAACAACACAAGGTACAATTAATTTCCCGGAAGATTATAAGGGGAGTTGGGTAATTTTATTCAGTCACCCGGCGGATTTTACGCCCGTTTGCACATCTGAATTTATTACATTTGCTTCGATGGAAGAGAAGTTTGCAGAAGCTAATTGTAAGTTAATCGGTCTTTCTGTTGACGGTCTTTACAGCCATATTGCTTGGCTGAGAACAATCAAGGAAAAGATTGAGTACCGTGGAATGAAGAAAGTTGAAGTGAAATTTCCTTTAATAGAAGACATCACTATGGAGGTTGCGCATAAATATGGAATGATGCAACCGGGAGAAAGCAATACCAAAGCAGTTCGGGCAGTCTTCTTTATTGATCCTAAAGGTATAATAAGAACTATAATCTATTATCCGCTTAGTTTAGGCCGCAATTTTGATGAGCTTTACAGAGTTATCATTGCGCTTCAAGCAGCAGATGAATTCAAGATTGCTACACCGGCAGATTGGAGACCCGGAGATGATGTAATTGTTTCACCCGCAGGAACTTGTGGTACCGCAGAGAACAGAATGTCAGGTAAGGAAGCAGGTTTGGAATGTAAGGACTGGTTCTTCTGTACAAAGAAGATAGATAAGGAGACAGTCTTAAAGAAAATTCTAAAGAAGAAAACAAAATAATCTATCTTTAGTCACAACCTATTTAAAAAGGGAAGATTCACTCGAATCTTCCCTTTTTTTATTGACACAGATTCCTTTTTCTGTTATAACTAAAGATAAGGAGTTAAAATGATATATTTTGATGTTTTAAGCGGCCTTTATCAGAAAAATATTAAGTATTTAATGGTGGGTGGAATGTCCGTTAATCTATATGGTATTCCACGGGTAACGCAGGATTTAGATATAATTATTTCGACAGAAAAAGAGAAGGAATTCCGTAAAAAACTTCTTACCGACGAGATTTAAAAATATAATTTTTTGGTGCCTTATGGTGCCTGGGTCCACAAGTCCACAACGTTTTTAAAAAGTTCAAAAAAAGTCAAATATACCGTTGAAATAAAGGTAAAAGCCTTTTTATACAAAATTTTTTTAATTATTCTCTAAATCAAATAAATCAACGAAAAGAATGTTAGAGTCTATTTTTTCTTCAAAAATGGATGTTTTATATGAGATAATTTTAAAGAACCCTTAATTTTATGCAGTTTTTAATATCTTTTTAAATACTATAAAATTTGTAGGTGTTTACTTGTGGACCCAGGCACCAAGGTTGGCACCAATGTTTTTCTCTTGCAAAAGGGAGATATTTTTGATATAATCTTTAGATATTTTAAAGGAGGGTTTATGAAAAGAAGTTTGTTAACAAGGGTTTTGATTATATTCGGGATTATTTTATTTTCCGGATATTTGTTTTCATGCGGCTGTGGTAAGTTAGCGGAGAAGGCTGCGCAGGAAGCGACGAAGAAAGCTTTGTAAGAAGCGCAGAAAGAGATGGAGAAACAGAATCTCCAACCTGCTCCTGAACCCGAAAAAACTACAGAAGATGAAACGACAGAAGAATCTACATCCCCCAAAGGCTACGGGAAGATGGACGATGATAAGTTCGTAGAGATTGTTGCTTTTGATGTGAAAATGGCCGAGTTAATGTCAGAAAGTAAGGTTGAGCCGCTTGAATATGCAAAGCAGAGAGAAGCACTTTTAAAGAAGCTTGGCGTAACCAATGAAAATTATGAACAATATTCAGAACATCTTCAAACAACTGATTTGGAAAAATATATAGGTTTGATTCAAAAAGCAGACGAGAAAGCGAAAGAAGAATAGTTAATTATTTTTTCCTGCACCAGTTTATGACGGATTGTTCAATATCCTTTGTGGAAATCAGATAATTCAATCCGTGTTTTTGATAGAGTTCATAAGCATAATAGAAAGCCAGGGGATTTCCTGACCTGTCGGGGAGTCCCTTTTTATTTATACGAAAAAGCTGGTCGACAGATATTTCTGATTTTATAATTTCATTTTTAATTTCGGGGAGAATATCCTGAATTTCGCTAAGTTGGTTCTGTTCAAGGAAAATAATTTTATGAATAGGTAATTTCGGAAATACCAGATGAGTGAACAGGAAAGCAATTCCTTCCCGATGTATCTTTTCAAAAATATTCAATTCCTCTTTTGGTTCTAATAATGAATGACCATATTCGTGGGCAGTAATAATTTCAAGAGATGAAAAATCCTTAAATCTCTCAAGGCCGATAGCAATTATTCTGTTACTTTTTTCCTTAATTTTAATATTTAACCCTTCAGGACAGAAGAAACCGATATATAAGTATATGTCAAGATTTTTTTCATATTTAAAGACTTTTACACACTTTTGGAGAGTATCTTGAATAATATTTTCCGGGTGATTGTTTTTACAGAGAGAAATTAAATTAAGATAATCGGATTTTTTTATTTCAGATATCCTTATATTTAAAGTCTCTTCAGAAAAATTCATGTAGTTAAAAAATATATAATTGAAAAATGCCGGATCTAAATTAAAATACTTGTTATAAAAAAGGTTTTGTTTGTCTTCATTGCTTAGTTGTTCCCAATCCCTTAATAGGCCGAAGAATACAGTATAGAAAGAACGTATATTTATCATGATTTTATTTTGAAACGATATACCAATCTTCTTTTAAGGTTTCTTCAATCAATAGAGTTTTCAATTTTCTATTTTCAAGAATAGAGCTGAGAGAATCCTTTGAATAATAAGAAAATCTGTATGTCTGCCACAACTTTTTTTCTCGTGTCCTATAGGTTAAATAGTAATAGGCTGTTTTTCTTTCCTTGTCCAGATAAAACTCCTGTGAATAAATACCTTCATCAATAATCAATCGTTTATTATTATGTTCCGGCATTTTCTGAATACCGAAAATAATTTTGCAGTTTTTTGAAATTACTGAATTTAACCTTGAGAATAATTTTTTTAATAAAGTCCTATTATAAAATAATCCGAAAACATGAGGAGGGATGAAGACAACATCAATTTCCCGTGGAATTTCAATTAACGAAAACGGATCTTTAATTCTGTATTGATTTTGAATTTTTTCAAAACCAAGATTGACAGTATCAATATTTAAATTATTTGTAAACGATATTATTCCCGGCTGGGGGAATATTATTAACGTTTTTTTATCTTGAAAATTTTTTAAAACAGATGCGGGCGGTGAGAGATAAATTGATTTATAATACTGAGATATCTCGGGTAAAAAATAAAATATAGGGATAGAGAAATCTGCATTTTCATCTTCTGCTTTAGATATTTTAGTACGAATAAATTTAATCAGCCACTCTCCGGTATTTAACTGTTTCCTTTTTACTACTATGTCGTAACTAATCAACTGCTTTCTTAAATGTCTTAGAGCAATACAAATTTTATCCTCCGGATCCCCGTCTTCTTTAGCAGGAGAAAGAAGTATCATCGCTCCTCCCGCGCGGAGAAATTTAACTTTATTCTTAATAAACCGGTATAAATTATTGTTGTTAAAATAAGTGAGGGGATTTTCAATGAATATGATATCAAATTTCTTCAGATGTTTATGCTGTTTGAAATAGACCTTTGGATTTCCGACAGGAGGGATGTTGGTTACTATGCCAACAGAGGTTTTGGAAAATTCAAGTATCTCCGGAAATCTCACGCCAAATCCGATAACAGAATATTCATTATTTTTTCTATCAAAAATAAATTTTGAAATAACCGGGAGTAAATTTTGTTTCAATTTATTTTACCAATTTAATAACATACTGCGGGGGAATCATTCCCGGATTCTTGCCATATGCCTGCTTGATAGAGTTGAGTTTATTTTCGCAATATTCCTTAAATTTATAGTCGTCTAACTTTTGAATTTCATCTTTTATCTCGTTGAAAAACAGGTCAAATATCTTCGGAGGGAATGCCTGATCCTGGAATGCCTTAACATCCGTTTTTGAAAAACCGATTTTTTTTAAGATATATGAAAGATCTTCCGGATAGATTCTCGGGGAAAGCTGCTTTCCGACAAAAGTAAATAATAATGTTTTTAATTTTTTTAAATTGATAAAGTTTAAATAATCCTGATAGTGCGACCCGTTTGCCGGATAATTTTCATTGATAACGAGGATTCCTTCCGGTTTTAACACCCTGTGGAACTCATATAATGCTTGGGCAGCTTTTAACGGCCTGGAATTAATGATATGAATTATATGATGGCAGAAAATAATGTCAAAGGTATTATCGTCAATGAACGACAATGAAGACAGATCAGCTTTAACGAACTCTATTATATTGCTCTGGTTTCCCTTTAATCTTGACTTAACATTTTCAAATTTCTTTTCATCTATATCCACACTGAATATTTTCCTGTCTCCCCTTGCCTTACTCACCAGCTGAACGAGTTTTGTTGTAAAGATTCCGTTCCCGGTTCCTGCGTCGAGAATCATCTTTGCATTGAAGCTCAAGTCAAGGAACATGTATTCTTCTATACTTCCATTAAATACCATGGTTTACTCCTTTAAATGATTAATTGAAACCGGATATTACCTCCGTCAAAGGTATTGCTATCCATATCATAGTTTACTATAACAGAAATTTGACAATTCTTCAAGATAAAATTTGGTCCGACAGCAAAAGTATTTTCGGAATTTTTATAATTGAAATCTTCCACATCCGGCTTCGGGAACTCCTGTTTCATCTGTGAATACATGAAGTAATAATTGAAATAAGCCGAGAACCAGTCGAAAAACCGGTAATTAAAACTTAAGTTTAAGCCGGAGTCCTTTCTTTCATATTCATTATCATTCGTTGAATATGTCTCTTCCCACTTGAATTTCCCGGTCCCATAAAATATTTTTGACTGCAGTTCAGACCTCTTCCAGAACCTTACGGAAAAGATTTCAGCATAAAAATACGGCCTTCTGAATGATGAATGGTCAATCACATTACTCATTTCCGGAACATAGATTAGTCCGGAATCATGTAATTGATACTGATAGATGTGTTCCTGAAACCCGACATTTCCGCCAACAATGATATTCAGAACGGGAACATGATTCTGAATCTGGAAATACCCGTAATTTTGATAATCAGTAATAGTTTCCTCTCGTGTATCGCAAAGGGTATTTACCAGGGTTGATTCTGTTGAAATGGAAATATATGATGAAGCAGTCCATTTATTATTTGAAAAATTCATCTCCAGAATAACCTGTTTCGGTTTTGCTCCCCTTAAGTAGCTTGTATCTTCGTCCGCCTTCATGTTATAAAGGAAATTTTCCCGGAGCATTTTCAGTTCAATGAAATTTAATTCATCCTTCCTGAAACCGATACCTGCCCCGAAATCACTGTATATCTTATCAAATTCTGAAACACCGAATATGAGAACATGAACTGACTTCCAAACCTTCTGTGTGAATTGATATTGAAGGAACTTCCTTTTAAAATCCTGATTCTGGTATTCGATATAGTTCAGTTTAACGAAGAGGTTATCTTTAATTAATTCATGATTAATTTTAAGTTCCCTGTTTAGAATCAGGAGATGTGTATCCAATGACCCTTCAGATGTTCTGAATCCGTTCGGAGAAGAATACCATTCTTCATCCCATGTAACAGGAAATTCATAAGTGAATTTTTTTAAAGTAAATTCCGAATGGAACTGGTATGGTTCGGTATATCTGTAATTATCTGAGTATGAAATACAGGGTATCAAGTTTAAAATAAGGATAGAAAAAATGACGATTAAATTTTTCATAGGAATAAAAGCGGGAAGTCCCGAAAGGGACTCCCCGCTGAATTTAGAAGATTATTCGGTTTCTTCTTCCGCTTCTTCTTTCTTATCTTTCTTGGTTTCCTTCTTTTTCTCGCTTAACTTCTCAGAGATTATTTCGCCAAGTTTAAGGTCACCGGGTTTGGTGCTTTTCTTCGCGAATTTTTCCAGTTCCTGTTTCTCTTTTTCTTCCAAGAAAGCTTTTACGGATAATTCAAGTTTTCTTCCTTCAGGATCGATTTTATAGACTTTCATCTGTTTAACGTCACCGACAGCTAATTCATCTTCAACCTTCTCAATTCTCTTATCGGAGATCTGAGAAATATGAATAAAGCCTTCGATACCGTTATCGATCTCAGCGAACGCGCCTGAATCAATGATCTTAACGATTTTTCCTTCAACATCAGACGCGACCGGATGCTTCATTTCTAATGTGAGCCATGGATCTTCAGATATCTGCTTTAGACCCAAAGCTAATTTTCTGTTTTCCGGATCGATCTCAAGGATTCTTGTTTCGATATTTTCATTCTTCTTCATTAGCTCTGAAGGATGCCTGATTATTTTTGTCCAGGACATATCGGTAATATGAATAAGTCCGACAATACCATCTGAAACTTCGACAAAAGCTCCGTATGGTTCAAACTTAACGATTTTCCCTGAAATCTTATCCCCGACCTTATGGTTCTGAGCGAATTTCTCCCATGGATTCGGTTCGATCTGTTTAATACCGAGAGAAAGCTGTTCATTCTCCACATCAATTTTAAGAACTTTCGCCTTAACCGTATCTCCGATATCAACCATTTCAGAAGGATGTTTTATTTTCTTTGTCCATGAAAGGTCAGAGATATGAATCAGGCCTTCAA
>JAQVHJ010000281.1 GCA_028696285.1 bacterium | reverse complement strand
CTTCACATTGCTTTGATGCCCATTTCCCGGGTTCTTTATTGGAACACTTTACATATACTGTTTTTGAAACAGGGAGTATCATTAATATCTTCTGGGGGCATTCCTTTATACAGGCTCCGCAAGCTGTGCATTTTTCAGGGTCTATTACAGGAAGATCTTCTTCTGACATTGTGATTGCATCAAACGGACAGACCGCTGCGCAGTTCCCGAAACCGAAACAGCCGAAACTGCATTCTTTATAACTGTTCAGTAATTTCACTGCTTTGCAGTCTGAGATACCCTCATAAATATACCTGTCCTTTGCGCGGATACTTCCGCCATTACACAGGAGCCGGGCAATCGTCTTCTCTTTCGTCTTGACGGTTATCCCGAGGATCTCCGCGATCTTCTTTGCGGAGGTCTGGCCGCCGGGAGCGCATAACGCAGGATTTGCTCCGGATACCACTATTGCTTCAGCATAACCTGCGCATCCGGGAAATCCGCACCCGCCGCAGTTTGCGCCGGGAAGAGCTTCTTCAATGGCAAGGATCTTCGGATCAACTTCAACAGAGAATTTTTTTGAAATGGCTGTGATTAAGATCCCGAATATAAATGCCAGTCCCCCCAGGGCTGCTGAAGAGATTATTAAAATATTCTGTGACATTGATTATTCCTCCATCATTATTCTGAAATTAATCCGGAAAATCCTAAGAAGGACAAGGACATTAACGACGCAATAATAAATGCTATTGCAAAACCCTGAACTGCTTTCGGAAGTTTTGCATATTCGAGTCGCTCCCTGATTCCGGCCATCAACAGTAATGCCAGCGTAAAGCCGACTCCTGCAGAAAAGCCGTGAACTACGGTTTCAATTAAATTATAAGATTCCTTTATATTTAATAGTGTAACACCAAGCACCGCGCAGTTTGTTGTGATCAGCGGGAGATAGATCCCGAGCGCCTTATACAGCGCAGGCGCGGTCTTCTTCATTATCATCTCCACTACCTGGACTAAAGCCGCAATCGTTAATATGAATGCGATGGTCTGGAGTACATCTACTGCTCCTATCTTTTCAAAAGGGAGAAGAATAAAATTGAAGATTATCCAGGTTATGAAGGATGCCATTGTCATTACAAATATAACAGCAAGCCCCATCCCCATCGCGGAACTCCATTGCTTGGAGACGCCGAGATAAGGGCAGATCCCAAGAAACCTTGAAAATACAAAGTTATTGACAAATATGGACGCAATCACTATTATAAATAATTTTGCTATCATCTCTCTACTCCTTTGCCGCTATCTGCTTTTTCGCTTCGGTAATTGCACGCCGATGCGAGATCCAGTTAAAGAACATTAAGAGTAAGCCCATTGTTAAAAAACCGCCCGGAGGCAGGATCATGAAGACCAACGGCGGGAACTCCTGCGGGAAGAATAAGTACCCGAATAATTTATTCGCACCTAAAATTTCACGTATCGATCCGATTAGGACAAGTGATAATGTGAATCCGATACCCATTCCTAAACCGTCAAGTACCGCACGGAACGGATCATTCTTAGAAGCAAACGCCTCGGCTCGGCCGAGTATGATGCAGTTTACTACTATTAACGGGATGAATATTCCCAAGGCCTTGTCTAAGGACGGGAAGAATCCCTTCATTACAAACTGGACGATCGTTACGAATGTTGCAATTACTACTATAAATGCGGGAATCCTCACCTTGTCCGGGATAAAACGCCTGACTAATGAAACGATTAAATTGGAACAGATAAGAACGAAACTCGCTGCTAATCCCATTCCCAAACCGTTTATAGCGGATGTGGTTACCGCCAAAGTGGGACACATTCCCAGGACTAAAACAAATACGGGATTCTCACGGAAGATCCCGTTCACAAACACCTTGAATATGCTTTGCTTCTCTTCCATGATTAATTCTCTCCCGTATTTGAATTCTTTTCTAAATGAACCATCACCTCTTCACAGCCCTTCTTGATTGCATCCAGAACGGCTTTCGATGAAATGGTCGCTCCGGTAATCGCTTCAATTGGATGTGTTTCATCGTTAATATCACCGCTCTTAATTAAAGTAAGTTCATGATGTTTCTTCCCCTTAAAATCATTCTGGAATGTAGGTATGCTTGGACCTTCCTCAGCATCTTTTTTCCAGAATGTCCAGAGGTATTTATCCGATTTCACTTCATTCATTCTTGCCCCGAGCCCGGGGGTCTCTTCCTGGTAAGTAACTTTGATACCGATTATTGTGCCGTCTTCCTTCATTCCTACGGTTGCTTTGATGTTACTGCTGAAACCTTTCCCAACCACCTCAAATGCAAATCCGAGAATATCCCCATTCTTATCCTTGATGATTTTTACTTCACGCCCATTGTCAAGTGTAATGATATCGGGGTCTTTACTGAAATCGAATTCACCGAAGATCACCTTCAATGCTTCGGCTTTCTCCAATTCAGTCTGCTTTTCTATGTTTGGTTTTGTCGCTATATATACCCCGGCTAAAGATAATGCAGCAATTAATGAGATTAAAAATAAAACGCCTGTAAATCTGATATAATCTTTCATTACTTCTTCTCCTCCGCTTTCTCAGGTTTCTTGAACCCGAATACCTTCGGTTTAGTGAACCTGTCTATTAAAGGAGTTGCAGTGTTCATTAATAAAATTGAGTAGCAGACACCTTCGGGGTATCCTCCCCATTTTCTTATCAGAACCACGATTATTCCGGCGCCTATACCGAAGATTATCTTTCCTTTCCCGGTCATTGGACTGGTAACATAATCTGTCGCCATGTAAAATGCCCCGAGCATGAGTCCTCCAGCAAATATATGGAATATCGGGTTCCCTGTAAAGAACTCACCTTTTGGACCCCCGAGGATCCAGGCAAACACCCCGACTGTAAGAATGTATGATACGGGAATATGCCACGTAATAATCTTTTTTACTAGAAGGAATAATCCCCCTGCAATCAGGAGAATAGCGCAGGTCTCGCCTATTGACCCGCCAATATTTCCTGTGATTAAATTTTTCAGGACACCTCCCGAGTACAGCATCTCCAGAATCCTGTCACCGAACTCTCGTGTGATCTCTCCTGTCTGAATCCCGGTAAATGTCTGCTTTAACAGGTTCAAAGGTGTTGCGGATGACAATGCATCTATTAATACTTCATTATTTGTCTGTTGAAGTGTGTTTACCAACTCACCCTGGTTGATCCCGGAAACCCCTGTTGATGATGACGGGGCTAACCACCCGGTGGTTAACGGCACAGGCCAGGCTGCAAGGAGAAATGCCCTCCCGATTAATGCGGGATTGAATGGGTTATACCCCAAACCGCCAAAAACCTGCTTCCCGATCGCGATCGCGAAAACAGATCCGACGATGGGAACATAGAACGGGAGGTTCGGTGGTATCGTCATTGCCAGTAATAACCCTGTTAATGCAGCAGACCCGTCACTCACGGTTACTTTTACTTTTCGAAGCTTCTGGATAAGGAACTCTGTAAATACTGCAGATATAACACTTAACATTATTACTTTAAACGCGGGGAAACCGTAATAATATATCCCTGCAACCGCTGACGGAAGCAAGGCAATGATTACCCAGTACATTATACTTCGAATAGATTCTTTTGACCGGAAATGCGGGGATGTTGAAACAATTAATTTTTGATTTTCCATTAGATTATCCCTACTTCCTTTTCTTTGATAAGATATCAGCTTTTAAAAGTTTAATATAATGGACTAATCTCCGTTTTGCAGGACAAACATAAGAACATGACCCGCATTCTATGCAGTCCATGGCATTCCATTCCTCTGCAA
The DNA here is from genome assembly GCA_028696285.1 of bacterium. Taxonomy (GTDB): domain Bacteria; phylum AUK180; class AUK180; order JAQVHJ01; family JAQVHJ01; genus JAQVHJ01. The sequence continues at coordinate 297 of JAQVHJ010000281.1, read as the reverse complement.
GTTCATATTTCCCGAACTCTGCAATCTGTCCCAATTTATACGGCATCAGCTTCATCGGGCAGACATCTACGCATTTTCCGCACCGGAAACAAACTTCTTCTTCGGGTATATGCGTCATTTCCTCGGGAAATACAAGGATCCCCGATGTGCCTTTTGTAACAGAAACATCAAGGGTACTCTGGGCAAATCCCATCATTGGCCCGCCGGCAATTATCTTTCCGGGAACCCCGGTAAACCCGCTGCAGTACCTGATAATATCCTTAAATGCTGTCCCGATGGATATTTCAAGGTTCTTCG
>JAQVHJ010000280.1 GCA_028696285.1 bacterium | reverse complement strand
TTATTACCACGGAGAACACGGAGGTCACGGAGAGAATATTATTTAATTGATATGAAAATATAGGGATATAATGAACCAGATAGCAATTGATACTTATCATTCGGTAGAATGTGTTTTTAACCATGAAGATAAGTTTCATGCTGCGAGCTTAAGATTAAACAGCGAGTAGTCCCGATGGAGATTCAACGGAATCGGTGAAGAATTGGAAGGGATGAATCGTGATGCGTGAACCGTGATTCGAAATACAAAAATACTTTTAACCGCAGAGGACGCAGAGGACGCAGAGAAGATTTTTAACCGCAAAATCGCAGAAGGATGAAAATTTACTTATTTGATTTTAAGATTAAAACGATATAAGGAACCAAGGAGCAAGAGATGCTTAGCAAACAAAGGGATGTGTTTTTTCACCGCCGAGGTTTTAATTCGCACTGCGAGCATATAGTTTAACAGCGAGCAGTCCCGATGAAGGTTCCACGAAATCGGGAGAGGACGCAGAGAATATTTTTAACCTAAGAAACGCAAAAGGATGAAAATTTACTTAGTTGATTTTAAGATGATAATGATATAAGGAACCAAAGAGCACGTGATACTTGAAAAGCCATTGAATGTGATTTTTCAACACGGAGAAGACGGAGGTCACGGAGAAAATATTTCCAATTGAAATTTGATAGTGCACCACTTAGGGTGCACTACTTTGGATTGTAGATTGATGATGCACTCATGCACAACAAGTATGCATGGCAACGCACGTATGATACACCACGTAGGGTGTATCACTTTGGGGTGCACCATTTCGAAATTAAAATTGCTGCCAACGTTAGATTTGTTTTTTTATTTATTCCACCTTCCACATTCCACCCTCCACTTACCACTATTTAAAGAGCCGCACCCTTTAAATATGACAGGGACTTCTACGAGACTTGTACGAGACTAAAAAATTAAAAGAAAAGATAAAGATAAATAAACAGGGAACTGAAGGGAACGAAAGGGAAAAAATATAAAATTGAAAATTGTGAATATAACATTTTAAATAACGATGCAAACGTTCTGTACATTTACTACTTAACAAGATATCGGAAGTGTTATCAACTACCGAACACTTCAGAGACATGGTAAGGATTAATGAAGAAATAGATAAAAACTACCATTATCACATTCCACACTCCACCCTCCACTTTCCACTATCATGTCATATGTCATGGGCCGGCACCTTAAAAAAAGCGGTGCATGAGAGAAGTTTCTCATACACCGCTCAGGTTAATTAATCAGAAGATATTATAGATAACTATCGCGGTATGTTTCCAATGCTCTTTGGATGTTAGGATATGTTGGATCGATCTCTGCTCCCTTTTTCCACATTTCCTTAGCGGTATTGTGATATATCTTTGCATCATTAATATTGCCTTTATCATGTGCTTCCTGCGCTTTTCCAATATATGCAAGACCCATATTCAAGTAGCAGATAGCCTGAAGCTGTTCAATGGTCTGGCCTTCTGCAATGGTCTTTTTATATTTTCTGAATGTGTTTAAGGCTTCTTTTGAATATGTTTCGCAGAGGTTATATTCTTTTTCTCTGAGGTAAGCAAGGCCGCAGTTCAGATATGCTTCGCCTATTGACTTATCAAGATCCATTGCAATCTTGAAACGGACTACTGCTTCTATATTCTTCTTTGCATCGAGGAAATCAACACCGTCATTATAGAATTCGGTAGCTGATTTTTCAATGTAAGGAAGATTTGAATTGTAGTTATTCAAGGCAGTATCATAACTGGGGTCAATCTCCAAAGCCCATAAGAAATCTGTCAATGAATATTCAAGATATTTCTGTTTCTGAGCTTTGTTGCTGGTATTATCCATTCTTCTTAAATAGATTACACCAATATTATTGTTGCAGATTGCAACCAGTCTCTCGAAGGTCTGGGAATCAGAAATCTTCTTGTTGGTAGAGAGGAAGGTTTCCATCGCTTTAATGGTATATTCTTCACCCTTATCAAGATTATTCTGATTGATATAGATCAAACCGATGTTCAAGTAAACTTCACCGATTGTCTTATCATATTCCAGAGACTTCAGGTACTTCTGCAGAGCTGCGTTAGGGTTAGAATCATGGAGATCTACACCCTGATTATAGAGATCCACTGCAGTATCATAACTTCCCGCAAAGACAGAAACAATCATTGCTGCCAGGAAGATGATGCTCAAGGTCCCCTTCAAAGTTCTTTTCATGAAACCCTCCTATTTTTATTAAATAATAGCAAAATTTAATTAAAATGTCAAGAGATATTTTTTCAGGAGATTCCACATTTTTTTAGATTGCCACAAGTTTTCTTTCGAAAACACTCGCAATGACTCTCATTCGTATGCAAACCAAATAACGTCATTAGCGAAGCAGTGTACCCAACGTGCAAGGTTATGCACTCAATGTAGTACATAGGTACAATGTCATTGCGAGGAATCCCGAGTGTTTAATCGGGATGACGAAGCAATCTATCTTCGCTTTTCAAATCACGTTTCACGAATCACGAATCACGTTCCCCGTTTACCGTTTCCGTTTCACTTTACAATAACTAATTTCCCGGTTTTATTTAATTGGGGTGAATTGATTTTATAGATATAGACTCCGGAGGATACTTTATTCCCTGCTTTATTTGCCAGGTACCAGGTATATTTGTTTTCATTTTTTAAATTAACGGAGAAGACCTCTTCACTGTTAATGGTATATATTGTCAGAATTGAATCTTTCGGAAGATTCACAAACGTTACTTCATCAGATGCGGATGTGGGGTATGTTATTATCTCATCCTGCTTCTTTATACACTTCATGCAAACCGGTTCTGATAAATCAGATTCCCTTCCGTCTCTCAGAACAGCTGAAATCCCGTAACAATATTCTCCTCCGGCTTCAACAGTTTCCTTGAAGGAGGTGTTTCTCAGATTCGATTCTATCATTTTGAAATGTCCACCCGCTTTTTTCCTGTAAATATTGTATCCTTTTACTCCTGAAGGATGATTGACGCCTGTCCAACTGAGATGCACAATCCCGTTATCTTCATGATACTCCCTGAACTCAGGAACAGGGATTACCGTTTCATTTACGGAAAATTCAACACTGCCTTTTTTCCCGGAAATCGTTATATATTCATAGGTAAGTGTTTCAGGTATTTTATTTACTTTTTCTGATGAATTTGTATATATAAATATCTTTATTGTCTTGGGTTTATACGGAAACTCTTCCATTAACATGTCGGAACAGTACATTCCGATTATATTAATCCTTGTATCGCGGTATGGTTCTGAAAAGTACTGGTCCATTAACCACTCACCTCTCTCAATATACTTTGGATCAGCGACAAGAATAACATTGGGATTTATTTCAATGTTTTCAGGGATCTTATCCAAGTCCTTAATATACATTAGAATCCCTTCTTCTCCCAGAAAGGGTTCTTCCCTAACGCTTAACGTTATCGTTTTCAGGATTGCATACTCTCCAAAAATAATTACCGGAAACATCAACAGTAAAAGCAAGATTGATAATTTATTTAATATTTTCATTTTCTCCCCCTGAAACTTTATTTTATTTCATTATTCTTTAGTTTTAAATAATAATTTTACAATTTTTCAACTTTTTTTCTATCCGTCCCTTATTTTTTATCATTTTTATATCTGTTGTCTTTCTCATCACCGGTAATCTCGATTTCGGCATTGCCGGTAAACCACTTACCGTCATTAAATTGGCCGGAGATATTTATCTTCTTCTTGTCGCCTGATTTTATCTCGCCTATATAACTTATTCCTTCCCTCTTGGAAAACTTCATTTCCAGCATTTCCTTCCCCTCTGCTCCGGTGATCTTTGTCTCAACCGGGTCCAGAACACCATTCATTAAAATGGTCTCCGGCTTAATATCCTTAACGGAATATCCCTCAGGAAGTCCACGGATCCATACGGTGAATACTCCTTTATCCGAAGCCATGTTGAACCAGTTCAAATTCCACTTATCAGGATTAACTTCAATATTAATCGGAATCAAACTCGATTCCATATTTACAAATAAACGGAACGGCTTTATCTCTACTTTTCCTAAATATACTGCAAACCAGGTTTCTGAATC
>JAQVHJ010000279.1 GCA_028696285.1 bacterium | reverse complement strand
ATTTCCCGTTTATGTTCATTATTACTTCCTGATGACAGACTTCTTTCTTGCTTTTAAGACATTCTTCTAAAAGTGAATCAGCCAATGTAAAATTTCCCTCATCTTCAAATAAATCTTTAAAACAATCAAGATCTCTCCCGGAATCAAGATGCAGGAGATCCTTCGCTGCCTGGTTTATTTCAACAATCTTCTTCTCTTTAGACAAAGCGATTACTCCCGCATTTATATTCTGAAGAATTGATGAAATGAACTTTGTGTACTCTTCATTTTTAATGTTGAGATCATGGATATCCTTCACCATCTTATTAAAAGAGTCGACTAAATTCCCCAGTTCATCGCTTGTCTGAACATCTATATGCACATCCAAATCACCCTGGGCAACCTTTTCCGTCCCAATTAAAAGGGCTTCTACGGGTATTGTAATCTGTTTCGCAATGTAAAATGAAATCCAGAAGGTAAGAAAAAGAAGGACTAAGCTTATTGCAAGAAAACTTAAATTAATTATAAAGGAATAGCTCCTTCTTCCGAATTTAATCAGACTATTATATTCTCTCGCGGTCTCTTCTATCTTCTTTATCTGTAATAATGCATCCGTATCCAGCTCTTTCGATACGATTAAAATTCCCCTGAAATTCTCTTTATAAAAAACGGGATAATAACAATCTAAGATATCCCTCTCTATATTTATTTCTGTCTGGGGGAGGGAATTTATATCTTCAAATACCGAAGCCAATTCTTTATCTGTGAACTCCTTTTGACTTTCAGCTGGATATCTGAATACTTCTTTTCTATGCAGATCAAAAATATAAACCTCTTTATATCCGTCTTCTTTGATCCTGTTCTCTAAATTGACCTTGTCAGACGAAGTAAGGGACTTCATTTTTATGTTAAGCTTTGTTTTATCAATAAAATTAGAAAGACTTATCTTAAGATATTTCTCTTCATTCTGCAGATATGACCTGCTTATTCCGATTGAGCTGTCTACCGCGTCACGAATACGTTTCTGGTTCCAGACATTAAAGATATTATTAATTATCGGGCCGATAATAAAGTATGTCGGCACTGTCGGGATCAAAACCAGGAGAAGCATGATAAAGACAAGCTTCGCATTTAACCGGGAACCAAGAATATTCTGGCGGCGCTGGTAAATCAAACGGATAATGCTCTTTACCACCAAGACTAATAATAACAGAAATATTAGAGTTATGGTAATTACATTAACGAGAAATACAGAAGATACACTGCTCTCAGAAAGTGAAGGGTTTTTAAGAATGACAAAAAACAGAAAAATAAATACTGTCAAAATAAAAATAGTAAGCAGAGATAGAAGAATGGTTCTTGTCTTGGTTTTTAACATAGCTTCTATTTAAAATACGTTTCTAAAAGTTGTGCACCTGAAAATTCAAATGATCTTGTCTCTGAATAATTCAGGTCAAAGAAAAGGTCAAATATAAAACTTATCGGCGGCGACATCTTTAAGGAAACCACCTTAATTTCAACTGTTATTTTATAGTCTTTGTTACGATCTAAGTCGCTTTCTTTCAGGATTAATAGCTTTTTAAACTTTCCAATCATGTCAAACGACTCTTCCTTATCCTCTTCAAAACTTTCATCTCGATTGGATGGCTTCTTCCCTATGACTACGTGATATTTCTGGGTAATAATATTATATTGAATTAAATTCCTTTCCTCGGCACTGCTTATCTTTTTATTCGGCAGCAGCGCTTTCTTTTCATAGGTATTGACAAGAAGGTAAATTTTTATCTCCTGCCCGTTTTCAAGGGAATCTAAAGCATCCTTCGAAAAAATATCGTCAATCGCAACATCTATATATAAACTCCCCTCTTCTGAAGTAAAATCAATACCTTTAAAGTCAATTGAAAAAGAAATGATATTCAAAACGATTAAAAATGCAAGTACGGTAAAATTCTTATTCATCATTAAAACTTCCAGGAATATACTAATTTAAATGATTCCTTTTCCGGATCATAAGCAATGTTTGAGCCGGAATATTTGGAGAAGAATCCCTCCTGCTTCTTGTTATATTCCTTTGCGCAGTTTATTGAATCAAAAATATTAATCAGTTCAAAACTGATATAAAATAATCCATATGTAATTATAAGATTCTTATCATTCTCGCTCAGTTCTTTCCAGGTAATACCAAGGGAATCCGGATCATATTTATCTTCAAGGTCCTGGTACAGATAAAAACCCCACATCTTCAGTGCAATTGAACCCAGCATGAATTTTGAACCTTTATTATATTCCTTTGTATATATCTGGCCTAATCCCGGCATCTTCCAGGATAAAAGACCTGCAATAAACGGGTCTTTCCTGTCTGAATAAATATATTGAAGATTGTTTTCCATTAATTCGGAGTCTATTGAATTGTTAAATCTCTTTGCGGTATGATACGCATCAACAATATTATAAATGTGAAGACCCAATAATAATGTTCCCAATCCCCAGGCAAGCTGTTTATCTTCTAATGACACATCATGTTTTGCGTCAACAAGAAATCCGTTTCCTAAATCATAAGAGTAATTTGTAATCAGCCCGAGAGTCGTTACAAACAATCCCGCCTCTACTAAAAGAAAGATTGATCCCTTTAAATAATTTTCTGAATAGAATTGCCCGCCCCCGGGGATATACCACGAAATTGAAGATGCAAGAATCGGATCCTTCTTCGGAGCTCCATGGTAAAACTTTATCGGTTTTTCTCCAGTAAACGTTTCTGCTGAAGTGAATGCATTGGAAGATAAAAAAACAATTAACATTGTCAGCAGTAAAAATAAAGAATTAATTTTTCTCTTCATGATCATACTCCCTTAATTTCCGCTTCTTATATCCGCATCCCGGACATACAAGGGTTCCGGGTTCTTAACGGGACCGGATGAAGCTTCTAAGGTAAACCGGGCAATATCCCCCCCGGTAAAACCGTTATACGGCTTTTTTATTATTTTTATGTACTTATTATCGAGAGAATATCCTTCCTTTCTTAAAATTTCAACACCCTCTCCTCCTATTGTTGCTCCGCCGGGATGTTTATTTGAAATTTCAGAATAGACTTCGTCATATTTTAATGCCTCAATTTCAGAAGCCAATGTAAAGATATCCCCCTTCTTAATATAATGGAGAAAAAAAAGTTCCTTTCTTTTCCCGTCAAGCAGGTAGAAAAAGTGCTTCGTACCAATCTCATTCAGACTGGGCCGCCATGCTATATCTCCTGAAATAACAGGATATATCGGAGTCTTCCATGCGGCGGAGATACCGATAACTGTCGATATCCCAATTCGAAGACCGGTAAAACTGCCCGGACCAATAACTAAACCAAAACCTTCTATCTGCTCACCGGAAATTGAATTGGATGAAAAAAGAAAGTTGAGAGAATTAAGCAAATGTTTCGTGTGGCTTTCCCTGACAGTCAAAACCATTTCCGAAATAACCTCCTTCTCAAATAGGCCTAACTTCAAAAATGGTGTTGAAGTGTCAATCCCTACTATCATCTCTAAACTCCGGTGCTCCCAAATCCTCCGGCATTTCTGTCTGTTTCGGAAACTTGAGAAACTTCTTTTAACTCAGCTTTAATCACAGGAACAATAACAAGCTGGGCGATTCGATCGCCGCGTTTTATCTTGAATTTTTCCTTCCCGGTATTGAATAAGATTATCTTCACTTCGCCTCTGTAGTCAGAATCAATTGTTCCGGGAGTATTTAATACCGTAATTCCGTATTTAATTGCCAAACCGCTTCGGGGCCTTACCTGGCCTTCAAACCCGTAAGGTATCCCGATTTTAATCCCGGTTGGTATCAGCATTCTCTCCTGCGGATTAATTTCAACTTCATCTGCAACCGCAGCTAAAAGATCCAACCCCGATGAACCGGGGGTTTGATATGAAGGCAAGGGGAGCCCATGGCTCCCTTGAAGCCTTTCAATCTCTATTATTACTTCTGATTTATTTTTTATAGTCATTCTTTCGGAAATTCTTTTGATCAAACTTCTTATCTTTCTGGAAATCTCCGCCTTCGGGTTTTGGAAGAAGCGCTTTTCTGCTCGCTTTCACCCGACCCATCTGATCAATATCAACTATCTTTATTTTGACCTTTTCTCCCAATTGAACGACATCCTCAACCCTTTCCGTC
>JAQVHJ010000278.1 GCA_028696285.1 bacterium | reverse complement strand
TTATTCAATATCGGCGGAGAAGGCCAGCTGTTTTTAGCTGCTTTCTTAACAGGGTTGTTAGGAGCCAAGTTAACCGGATTTCCTCCGATTCTCAGTATTTTTCTTATACTGGTTCTCGGTTTCCTGATCGGAGGGATTTGGGGACTGATACCGGGAATCATGAAGGTACGCTGGGGTGTGCACGAAGTGTTAAGTACTATCATGCTGAACTACATCGTATTCAATCTTACAAATTATTTTGTTATGCTGCCGTCAGTAAAAGCCCCGGGTCAGATTCCCAAGACGGAGGATATCGCAAGCCAATTCAGGTTTACCTCATTGAAATTTCTCTCTTCAACAACAAGGTTGAATATCGGATTCTTCATTGCTATTTTAGTCTGTGTAATTTTATTTATTATTTTATTTTATACAGTATTCGGATTCAAGGTCAGAGCATCGGGGACAAATCTCAAGGCAGCAGAACTTGCCGGAATCAATACGAAAAAGATAATTTTATCATCGATGTTTATCAGCGGCGGTTTAGCAGGTTTTGCAGGGGTTGAGCAGGTTGCAGGGATTCATCATGCGTTCATATCACCGTTTCCGGAAGGGATGGGGTTCCTCGGTATTGCAGTTGCCCTGGTCGGACGGAATAATCCGGTAGGTGTGATCTTTTCCGCAATTTTATTCGGAGCGCTTGATGCCGGGGGTGCGCGAGTTGATATGCTTACCGCGGTTCCGCGCGAAATTATTTTTGTTCTGGAAGGAATAATAATTCTCTTTGTTGCTTCCGAATATTTATATTCGTTCTTTTTATCAAGGAAAAAAATATAAAGGAGGAGACTTATGTTTGAAGGCTCTATCGTTGCATTGGTTACGCCATTTAAGGATGGGAAGGTTGACGAGAAATCTTTTTTGGGTTTAATTGATTTTCAAATTTCTAATGGGACTCAGGGTATCCTGATCTCAGGAACAACAGGTGAATCAGCGACCTTAAGTGAAAATGAAAAAGAAAGATTATTCAAATTAACAGCTGACCGGTTGAAAGGGAGGATCCCGTTTATTGCGGGAACAGGAACAAATGATACAAAAGCAACTCTCCACTTATCACAGAAAGCGCAGGAGGTCGGGGCAGATGCGTTATTAATAATTACGCCCTATTATAACAAACCTACTCAGCAAGGATTGATTGAACATTTTTCTTACATTGCAAAAAGGGTCACTCTCCCTATCATTATTTATAATGTTCCGGGAAGAACGGGAATATCAATCGAACCGTCAGCAGTTGCAGAATTATCAAAGATAAAAAACATTATCGGGATAAAGGAAGCAACCGGTTCAATGAAACAGGCTTCTGAAATTAAGCAGGCCTGCCCGGAAGAGTTCGTACTTTTATCCGGGGATGATTTTACGTACCTGCCGTTCCTTTCAGTAGGCGGTCGGGGTATAATCTCTGTAAGCGCAAATATTATTCCGGATAAGATGCAGAAGATTTATGCTGAATTCAAAGCAGGGAATCTCAATGAAGCCCTGAAGGTTCATCATGAGATTTATGATATTCATAAAATGATGTTCACTGAAACAAATCCTATCCCGGTCAAGACTGCTTTAAGTTTAATGGGAAAGATTAATTTGGAATTTCGGCTCCCACTTTGTGAAATGAAGGAAGAGAATAAGGATAAGTTAAAAGAAGTCTTAAAAAAGCACAAATTAATATAAAGGTAAAAAATGATTAAAACAGCAATCTCAGGCGCATTGGGCCGGATGGGTAACCGTCTATCGGTACTGATCAAGCTCGATCCGGAAATGGAATGTATCGGAGGTATTGATAAAACTCACGGTATCTACAATGAGATCGAGGTATTTGATAACCCGAAGAATATTATCAGTCTTGCTGATGTCGTGATCGATTTCTCTTCACCGGAATTTACCCCCGTTCTTGCAAGACAGTGTCAGGAATACGGTAAACCGTTAGTCTCCGGGACAACAGGGATTGATGCTGCAGGCCTGGATGTGATGAAGGAGTGCGCAGATGATATACCGATTATTTCAAGCCCAAACATGAGTCTCGGTGTGAACCTCCTGTTCTATTTAACAGAAGTTGCAACACAGATTTTAAAGAATGATTTTGATATTGAGATAATGGAGATTCATCATCATCACAAGAAGGATGCCCCTTCCGGAACAGCTAAGCGTTTAGGTGAGATCATTGCAAAGGTAAAAAACCAGGAGTATGATAAATCTGTTATAACCGGACGAAGCGGTAATGTCGGGGAGAGAACAAAAGAAGAACTCGGAATATTTGCTCTTCGCGGGGGGAATGTTGTCGGTGAACATAATGTAATGTATTTTGGAGCTACAGAACGGCTTGAGCTGGTACATAAGGCCACAACAAGAGATACATTTGTTTACGGCGCTATCAAAGCAGCTAAATTTATCGTTGGGAAAGATCCCGGCTGGTATTCTATGGCAGATGTACTGGGTTTATTTACATCTAAGGAATAAAACATCGGGAATGAGAAAATTCTTTTTTATTTTCACATGCGTAATTATACTTAGTTTCCTTTTCGGCTGCGGAAAAGGGAGCCCGGACCCGGGGTCTGTTGAAAAACTTGCGGAAGATTTTGTATTTGCGTTCGTAAGAGATGATTATAGCAGTCTAAAGAAATGCTTTTTAAATGAATCTGATCTAAGATACCTGTATTCACTATCTGATAATAGTTCTGAAAAGGATATTGAAGAGATGGTTCATTCACTTCAGACTGAATTTTTTCCTTCAATGTATGAGAATTATAAAGAAGAAAGGAGCGTTGCTGAGAAATATAAAATCATTCCTGAAAAAGTAAAGATAACAAAATGTGAATATGAAATTTCGACAGAAGATAATATTGAAGTTACAGACTTACACATAGAATTTACCGATGACAAAACACGTTCATTTTCTCTCGACCTTGTAGACTGTGTAAAAACAGAAGAAAACTGGAAGGTCGCTTTTTCTTTTTCTTTCTCTAAGGGTGCCGGCCCATGACATATGACACCGGGAATAGTCTACCGTCCTTTATACATAAAAGATATAAATTGATTGAGAGGATAGGCGGCGGCGGTCAGGGAGAGGTTTATAAGGCATATGACAATGTCCTGTCTCGTGATGTGGCCTTGAAAATCTGTTCAAGTACACAATCAGCTTTTGTTAAGCAATTTATTAGTGAAGCAATGATTACAGGGGAATTAGAGCATCCGTCTATTATTCCAATACATGATTTTGGAAAGGATGAGCATGATCAGCATTTTTATGTAATGCCATACTCACCCGGAGAAAGATTATCGGATAAGATCAAATCTTCCAAAACTGTTGAAGACAGATTAAGGTTATTGGAAAATTTCAAAGATATCTGCAATGCCATAGGGTATGCTCATTCCAAAGGTTATATTCATAGGGACCTGAAACCTGATAATATCATAATTGGCACTTTTGGAGAGACCTATGTATTTGATTGGGGGTTATCACATAAACTTGGCGAGAAGAGCGGGGTTTTAGGAGGGAGTGCTTCCTATTCCTCCCCTGAATATGCACAAGCTCGACTTGGCGGGGACTCTTCTTTAATAGATAAACGTAGCGACGTATTTTCACTCGGGATAATATTGTATGAGATTTTAACGGGGGAACGGCCTTTTACAGGCATAGAATTAGAAGTGTTTCAAAAAATGATGGCAGAAACCCCGAAAAAAATCAATAAAATAGTCCGCGGTATTCCCTATGAATATATTGCGTGCTGCATGAAGGCATTGAAGAAGGATCCGGATGAAAGATTTCATGATGCAAAAGAGTTTGCAGATGCCTTAATAAATGAAACGATTATTCTTCCATGGTGGCTGAAAATAATTAGAAATATTCAAAAGCATAAAGTGAAATTGATCTCTTCAATTGTATTTATTCTCATACTTGTTGCTATAATATTATTTTTTGCAGGAAATAAGAACCGGGAACTGAATAATATTTCACATGCGCGCACATTGAATATTCTCGGCACGAACATGGAGAAGGAGAAGGATTTTAACCGGGCGTATTTTTATCAGTCTGAAGCGTATTTGAAATCACCTGAAATTAAATCTGCGCCATATTCCCGGGAACGCATGGCTGAATTGTTCTTAAAAATAACACCCCTTCAAAAGCAGATTGAATTTGAAGACAGGA
>JAQVHJ010000277.1 GCA_028696285.1 bacterium | reverse complement strand
CTCGGTAATCTCTAATGCCTGTTCTCCATTATCAGGCTGGGATATGAGAAGGTTCTCTACATCCACCCCTAATTTCGATGCATAGATCGGATCAAGCGCATGCTCTGCATCTATAAACGCTGCAATCCCACCCTTCTTCTGAGCCTGTGCTATCGCATGCAACGCAAGCGTTGTTTTTCCGGTTGATTCGGGACCAAATATTTCTACTACTCGTCCCCGGGGATATCCCCCTACTCCAAGAGCAAGGTCTAATGAAAGTGACCCGGAAGGAATCACTTCTACACCCTGGGCTATATTGTCCTGACCAAGCTTCATTATTGAACCTTTCCCAAACTGTTTCTCAATCTGGGAGATTGCTACATCTAATGCCTTGACCTTATTATCCTTTTCCTTATCCTTATCCTTATCCTTTGCCGGGGATTCTTTCTTCTCTACCATCTGTTACTCCTTAAATCTTTAATTTTTTCTTGATCATATCGAGGTTCTTTTGGAGCTTATCATTCTCAGGATTTATCTCCAAAGACTTCTGCCAGTTCTCAACTGCGCCCTTGAAATCCTTTTTCTTGAAAAGGATATTTCCTATCATCAAATAAACGTTGTATGAAGAATCATTTATTTTCCGAGCATTCTCCAATTCACTAAGCGCTCCGTCATAATCCTCCTTTTTAAAAAGATCTACCGCCTGTTTATAATAAGTCTGGAACAGTACTAGATCATCCTTCTTTCCTTCTGCAGAAGCAGTACTTTGAGTTCCTGCTGTCTCTAAGGACTCTTCAGGCTTCTTTACCTTGATAGGCTTTTTCTTGTAAATTTCTTCAATCAATGCCTTCCCCTCTTCTGTTACTCCGCCAACCTTGAGATAATTGAAATCAGCATTGTTGATTATATTAACTACATCAGAATCAATCATCCCTTTCTTTTTGAAGATTGTTCCTAAAAGATTAATTACGTAAATTGCAAGATGATTATGTTGAAGTACCTGCTTCAGCTCAAGGATCGCTTCATCATAATTCTCACGTTCAAAATAAAATTGGCCAAGATTGTAATACTCAGAAATCTTCTCAACTTCCTCTTCAGGAATGACTTCAATTATCTTCGCCTGAATCAGGGAAAAGAGAATCTTCATCGTTTCAAACTCATCAATGCCTATCGCTTTCCTTAGACTCTTAACATCCTTTTTCCCGTCAATTAACCTTAATACTTCCTTCTCCGCGTGGTGCAGTTCTATGTTTAATATCTTCTTATCAAAATCTTTCGTAAACCTGAAAACTGTCGTTGACTTAGGAATAATCTCTTCAATTAATTCCCATTCGTCAATTCGACGGCTGCCTTCCATGATAATGTTGTTGATGTTCAAACGAATATCCAAAGAGCCCATTTCCTTATTCGTAATTTCCGGCTCAAAATGAAAACGCCCGGATTTCAAACGGAAAAAGCTGTAAAGAACCAGGGAAAAATGATCAATTACAACTTTGGATAATTGTTCCTGGGTCAGAAGTTTTGCAGAAATTATCTCATCAATTAAATTCGTCTTATTCTTTTCAACAGCCTTTTTTAAGGTCTTAATCTCTGCAGAACCGATCAAATGATTATCTGTCAGAATCTTATCGAGGTTAAACGGATTCTCCGACGTCTTAACAAAATAAATATTTCCATTCTGAAAATATACTTCGCCATTTGAATGCTCTGCCTCAATGTTCAACTTACCGGTCTTCTGACCAAAACCAATCAGCTGAAAAATATCCGCTAAGTTTACCGATTCAAGACTACCTTGAATAGTCATCGCTTATTCTCCGTTTTTATTTTCTTCTTCAGAATTCTCTTCATAATCCTGATCTACCACATAAATCTTATGGGTCATGATTATATGAATAAGATCCTTGGCTTCCTTTGCCCAAACCGTATCAGGATAATGCTCAATAACCTTATCCAGTTCATCTAAAGCACTGCTGTATTTCTTCAGATTCTGATAATAGATAAAACCTATCTCATATTGAATCAATGCAGCTTCTTCCTTCGGAAGTTCCGGGATAATATTTTTTAATATCTGAATTGAGTCATTATACATCCCCATGTCACGCAGACAAAGAGCCATTTTATATTTTGCTTTATATACCTCTTTCAGGAAGAAGTAATCTGAAGCAATCTTTTTATATACTTCATAGGCACGCTGAAGCTCAATCTTACTTCCGGTCTTCCGGGAACTGACATAGATCTTATCAGCATAATCCATATCTTCCATGAAATACTTATATTGCTGCTCAAGATCTTCCTTGGAACTCTTCATGTCTATAACTTCATTTAATGATAAAATCACCGTCTTTGTCTCTGTATCACTCTCTTTTGAAGGAACCTTAGCATTAGAGTCGGAATTGGAGTTAAACACGGGAAGAGATTCTGTGTCAGAAGATTTGATTTCGGTGTTTACTGTGTCTGAAGATGTATCAAATTGATTTGTTAATGTATCTTTTTCAGTCGCATTCTCCGGCGGGGATTCGGAACTCGGATTGGGTGTTAATGAAATATTCAAACCGTCTCCCTCCTCAAATACTGTGACAAAAAAATCAAGGTTTTCGCGAGACTTGAAATATTTCCCGTAGTCCTGCGCTTCTCCTGAAGTTGCAAACCGGCCGAGCCGTACTCGATACCAAATACCTTTACTCCCCAAATCAGCTTTAATATAATAAGCAGGAAAATTTTTCTCTAAAAGTTTCTCCGCCATAGTCTTGGCTTCGGACTCTTCCTGAAATGCGCTGACTTGAACAGTAAATTCCCGAGCATTTGAACATGCAACGAAAATCACAATAAAAAAGACACAAAAAAGTATTTTCTTCCCCATTTTTCCTTCAAAATAATGCCGTACTGGCAAATTTACGGTTAAAAGAACACTTTTTTACTAAATAGTTATTATAACATTATAAAGTAATAATGTCAAGAAAATAATTATACTATATAAAGGGGGAAATTTTTTAATATTTCACGTACAACGACAGGAATTTTAAGGTGATTTCCTGTAATTCAGGTGATAATCGGGATAACCCTTCTTTTTTCATCTCTTCGGGGATATCCTGGTAAAACGCTTCTGCAATACTTCCTGTAATACAAGCCAATGTATCACTGTCACCACCAAGTGAGACAGCCTTTCGAATTGAATCTTCAAAATTCTCCGATTCGAGAAATGCGATGATCGCTTCAGGAACGGTTTCCTGACAGGATTCATTG
Organism: bacterium; assembly: GCA_028696285.1. GTDB lineage: Bacteria > AUK180 > AUK180 > JAQVHJ01 > JAQVHJ01 > JAQVHJ01. The sequence continues at coordinate 955 of JAQVHJ010000277.1, read as the reverse complement.
AATTTATAGATTGGGCGTAACTGTTCCAAGGTTCGGGAAAGATCGTATCCGAACTCCTTCTCGATATAGCTCTTAATGATTGATTTTGATTCTCTTTCCCTCGCTAAAAATATTGCCATTGCGGTTGCTTGTGCTCCCTTTATTCCTTCGGGATGATTATGCGTGATCTCTGCACTCTTTTTTGCTTCTTCCATGATATCCTTTGTATTATTGAAAACCCAACCGACAGGACTTACGCGCATTGCAGAACCGTTACCCCAGCTGTTGTAAGGGAGACTATTTGAAGAAAACGCCCAGTTTCGAAACCGGGACCCATAACCTCTGTTTGGATATTTTTTTGAGTATTCTTTTAATGTTTCCGTATAAGGTTTCTTATTCATAAGACAATCTGCAACTGCAATTGTCAAAACTGAATCATCAGTAAACCTGGAAACACTTTTAAATAAAGGAAACTCTGTTGTTTTTATATTGTTGAATTCATAGATTGAACCTACTATATCACCTATTATTGCGCCTAACATAATTCTTTCTCCTCTTTCTGTTAATCATCTAAAATCCGGGTATGGCCTTCGGGACAAGTGCCTTCGGTGTAATCATAATATCCGTCTTCTATATACTGCTTCATCCCGTAATGCTCGCTGCAGTAAATCTTTCCGCAGGCAGGACAAAATGAATCAAACCCGTACTCGTCAATCTTAGTAATAAAATATTCATGCGCTGATTTAATGTTATTCTCACTCAGAAACTTAAAAAATTTCTTTGCATGCTTTGAGTCTAAATCCCGGCTATGCGTAATACCAAGATACTTCAGTGAATGTGAATCTTTATAACTGCCGATACCCATTCGTAAAATTAAGGAAACACGGCCGCAGACGGAACAGGGCAAATGAAATTCAGATTCAGATATTTTATAAACAGGATATGGGGGATTCTCTTTTTTCTCGGTAGTTTGATT
>JAQVHJ010000276.1 GCA_028696285.1 bacterium | reverse complement strand
CTTCCGATCTCCAGGCCTTCCGTGACCAGGATCCAGACAGCTTCCGGGTCGCATAATTCGGCGCCTGCAGAGATTGTATCCGCGAAATGGAGTTTTGTATTGTCTTTAATCGAAAGCGCGACCGCAACCCCGCCCTGGGCATGTTCTGTAGAACCGGAGGTCATCTGCGCTTTTGTTACTATCAGTACTTTCCCATAACTTGAAGCGGCGATTGCCGCAGATAATCCGGCTATTCCGGATCCGATAATTACAAAATCAGTTTTTATTTTATTCAAAATTGATCAACCCCTTAATTAAACCTGACAACAATATAATCACCGTCCTCAACAATATACTCCTTCCCAACCAATTTAAAATGCCCTTCCTTCCGCACTTCAGCAATGGTTTTGCATTTAAGGAAATCCGCATAATGAATCACTTCCGCTTTAATGAATCCTTTCTGTATATCCGTATGAATCTTCCCCGCTGCTTCATAGACTGTACTCCCCTGTGTCAGTATCCAGGCATGGGCATCCTTCTCCCCGGCAGTGTAGAACGTAATCAGATTCAAGGCATTAAAACTCTTTTCTATTAACTTCTTTATTCCCGGAGCCTTGATCCCAACCGCTTCCATATACTCCTCGGCATCTTTCTCATTTAAATCCGCCAACTCCTCTTCTGTCGCTCCAGGTAAAAATAAATATTCAAAATGAAACTCCCGGCAAAAATCAAGGATATTCTTGAACTCAGGCGAATCATACTTGCCAATGTATTCATCAGAGACATTTATACAAATAACAGAAGGCTTCAAGGTCGAAAGCTGGAAACCCTGAAGGTAATTCAATTCAGGTAATTCTTTTATATGCAACCTGAGCAATTTCCCGTCAGTTAACAAGGTTTGGCAATGCTCCAAAACCTTCACTTCCGACTGGTCAACTGCTTTCTTATCCGGAATCCTTTTCAGGGAATTTAATCTATTTTCTACGATGGATAGGTCAGTTATGACCATTTCTTCAAGTATTGCTTTAAGTTGATCAATGGGTTTTTCAGGGCCGGAAAAGGGATGGAGGGGATTTTCAAACTTACGGAGAACAACTACATACGCGTCGACATTTCTGACCTCGCCCTTCAGCTCAAACCCTTGAAAATCAAAGACCTGTATTTCCGGGGGGACGATCTTTTTTGAAGAGAATGTTTTAGCAAAGAATTCCACTCTAAGATCAGGAACCTTGACTATCTTTGTATTCTCCTTCTTAAATTTATCCTCAGCAACTGAATGGGTTAATGCGTTAAATATTGTTGTTTTTCCTGATTTCGGCAGGCCTATGATAGAAAATTTCACTTGTTTAATCCTTTCTTTTAAATAAGAGTACTTCCCTCTTAGAGATAGCAAATCTTTTTTCGGCAGAGTTTAAATTGACACCTATTTCCAAGAATCCGGAAGAACCCGGAAAGAACAGGGCTTTTTCTTCCGGAACTTCACTATAATGAGAACCGGGGATAATATCGAGCAATTCACCTGAACTCTTGTAAATCCCTGAAATCTGCTGAAAAAATTTATTTTCGATATTAGTAATCAGGTTCCCGAAATTATCAATATAGATTATAGTAGCCTCAAAATACTCGCCATTTATCAGATTAACTTCCGGAAACGGTTCAATCTTCGGGTTATAATACCGTGTTCCAAGACTCAAAGGTGACTCGCCGAGGCTTAGTCTTGCTGCGATCGGGGCAAATATATCCCTTCCGTGAAAAGAATTACTTACTTCCGGAAGGAAAAGCTGAGGATCGTTAATCTCAAAGACAGAATAATCCTTCTCTTCCAGGAGAACCCAGCTTAAAACACCGTTATCCGGAGCTAAAAAAGTATATCTCGGTGTATCCACACAGATTATCTTCCTGTCAGAACCAACACCGGGATCTACTATTACAACATGGATTGTACTTTCGGGAAAATATTTATATGTTGAAAGCAATACAAACATCGCTGAGTTAATATCTTGGGGAGGAATACTATGTGTAATATCTATAATTCGCACATCTGCATTAATGGATGTTATCACACCCTTCACGGAAGCAACAAACCCGTCCCTAATCCCGAAATCTGTCAATAAAGTAATATTTCTCATACTTCTACAACTGGTTTAATAGATTAATTCTAACTTCTCTTTTATTGGGATATTTATCAATCTTCAAATTCTTGGAGATGGAATCTGAAGGAGAGAGTTCGACTTTATGTTTAAAGTCATTGGATGAAATGGAGATCCCGCCTAATGTTTCGATTTTACTGAAGATTTTCTTATCGCCTGTAACAACAATGATATTTTCATAGTTTCTTTTTTGCTCTTTATAGAATTCAATAATTTTATCATCTGCAGAGTATTCTTCTCCGGAAAAGATTGCCTTGACAGAATTCTGATCCCATTCAAAGTTTTTCTGGAACTTCCCGTCAAAAACGATCAGAGTTTGGAGGTTTGGGAATTTCTTGGTATAATCCCGAATTTTATCAATGAACTTCATCCTGACATCCTTGCGTTCCCCCTGCTCTAATAAAGTTCTCCATTCCTTCCATTTATGAATCATGTTATATCCGTCAAGTATTAACAGGTTTTTTTCAATAGTTTTCATAACTTATAATTATACCATATCAATCCTTATAAGTCAAGTTCCATCATATGCTTTTTAAGATCGGAAATCAAATCTCTCAGCTCCGCAGCCTTCTCAAAATTAAGGGACTTTGCTTCCTTTTTCATTTCATCCTGAAGTTTCTTGATCATGCCGTCCAGTTCATTGAATGATTTAGGTATTTCAAACTTAGCCTTCTTCTCCTTCTTTGCGCCCTTCTTTTCAATTCTGAATCCTTCTTTAATGGAAGAAATTATTGTTTCGGGAGTGATGCCATATTCCGTATTAAATTTAATATGAACATCTCGTCTTCTGTTTGTTTCCATGATTGCTTTGTTCATTGAGTTTGTAATATTATCAGCAAACATGATAATCTTCCCGTTCACATTTCTTGCAGCTCGTCCAATTGTCTGGATTAATGATGTTTCAGATCTGAGGAACCCTTCCTTATCCGCGTCAAAAATAGCTATGAGCGAGACTTCAGGAAGGTCCAACCCTTCACGCAGGAGATTGACCCCGACTAAGATATCGATATTCCCGTATCTTAAGTCCCGGATCAATTCAAATCTCTCAAGGGTCTGAACTTCAGAATGGAGATAAGAGACCTTATAATTCAACTCCTGCAGGTATTTAGAAAGGTCTTCCGCCATCTTCTTTGTCAGGGTTGTTATTAAAATCCTCTCCTTCTTCTCAATAGTTTTATTGACCTCAACTAAAAGATTATCTATCTGATTCTTTGTCGGATAAATTTTTATTTCGGGATCAATCAAACCTGTCGGGCGGATAACCTGCTCAACTACGGAGCTTGAAAGTCCTATTTCAAATTCAGACGGGGTTGCTGAAGTATAAATTACCTGTGTCTGCTTTGATAGGAACTCTTCAAACTTCAAAGGCCGGTTATCGAACGCGGAAGGTAAGCGGAAGCCATTATCAATCAGACTTACTTTTCTTGAATGGTCTCCGTTATACATCCCCTTAACCTGGGGTATGGTAACATGTGATTCATCGATTATGAACAACATGTCTTCCGGGAAGTAGTCAATTAAAGTTAATGGAGGTGACCCTGGAGCTCGCCCGTCAAAGTGCCTTGAATAATTTTCAATCCCCTTACAGTATCCGATCTCGCGGATCATTTCAATATCATATAATGTTCTCTGCTTTAACCGATGCCTTTCAACTATCTTATTCTCCTTCTCAAAGAATTTTAACCGGTCTTCAAGTTCGCTCCGGATACTCTCTAAGCCGGATTCAACTCTCTCTGACAGTGTAAGGTAGTGCTTTGCGGGAAATATAGAGATAAACTCTATCTCATCAAAATCACCCATTTTTAATGCATCAAAATATGAAATTCTTTCAATCTCATCCCCGAATAACTCAATTCGGACTGCCTTCTGTGAATACATCGGGAAAAGATCAATCACATCTCCCTTTACCCTGAATCGACCGTGGGTAAACTCAAGGTCATTCCGCTCATATAAAATCTCAACAAGCTTATGGAGAAACTCATCACGGTTAACTTTATCACCCTTCCGTAATAAAATAAGGTTGGCCTGGTATGTATCCGGTGAACCAAG
>JAQVHJ010000275.1 GCA_028696285.1 bacterium | reverse complement strand
ATTACGAAAAGATGCCATTATCCGGCCATCATAAGATTGAGGGATTTGCAATTTATTCCGGACCCGATTTCAAGAAGGGAGAGACAATGATAAATCTATCAATCATGGATGTAACTCCGCTGATACTTACACTGTTCGGATTTCCAATTGCCCGGAATATGAAGGGGAAAGTGCGGAGAACCTGGTTCGAATCACCGCCAGAGATAAAGTTTATTGACACATATGAAACAGAGAAACGATCCACAAAAATATCAGACAGCGAAACCGATGAAGAAGTGAGGAAGAAACTAAGAGCGCTAGGGTATATATCGTGAACGGTCAACGGTAAACGGTGAACGGTAAGATGTATGAAATAAACGTTTATAAAATATTACAAATGGTAATTGGTAATCTGAGGATTATAATAATAGGTTACCGGTTAATGAAATTATTTTAAGTTCTTTGAAAATTTGGTAATTAGCTGGACACCTTTAAAATATTAGAGTTGTAATTATGCTGACAGAAGATTTAGATGTTTTTAAATTGGCACATGAACTTGTTCTTGATATCTACGATATAACAAAAATATTTCCCTATTCCCAACAAAATATTCTTATATCTCAAATGCAAAAAGCAGCGATTTCAATACCAGCAAATTTAATCGAGGGAGCGGGAAGATTGTATGAAAAAGAATATAAACGATTTATATCGATTTCATCAGGTTCATGCTCAGAAATAATCTATTATATCTTATTATCAAAAGATCTTAATTATATTACCAAAGATCAATTCGATATATTAGATAAAAAAGCACGACAAATTAAAAAAATGCTCTTTGGCGTTCTTAAACAATTGAAAGGATAAAAGCCAGTTTTACCAATTACCATTAATTAAAACTGTTTACGGTTTACCGTTTACCGTTTACCGTTTACCGTTTACCGTTTACCGTTCACCGTTTACCGTTTACCAAATTACGGAGTAATTTTATGAAAATCCTGCAGGTTGTACATTGTTTCCTCCCTCTGAATATCGGGGGGACAGAGGTCTATACTTATAATCTCTCAAAGGAATTTATTAAGCAGGGACATGAAGTTCATGTATTTACACATCATTCAAATCCTGAGAAACCTGAATATTTCGTAAAGGAATATAATCTTGACGGGATTGATGTTTACTCTGTCAACTATAATTATAAGAATGTTGATGCTTTTGAGAAAACATATAACAATACAACGATTGACGGATTATTCGAAGATTACATCAAGGAATTTAAACCCGATTTCATTCAGTTTCAGCATTTAACATCTTTATCTGTTAACCTTATCAATGTTGCAAAACAGAATAAATTCACAGCCATCGCAACAATACCCGATTACTGGTATTTATGCCAGAGAGGACAGCTTCTTACAAATGACTTGAAGGTATGTTCTCCCATAGATTTTAAAAACTGTGTTCAATGTTATATCCATCAATTACGGTCATTTGAATCGGAAAGAATACAAAAGTTAAAGGAAAAAACAAAGTTTCCCCTGTTAAGAAAAATAGGGAAGAAAATATTTAAACTCTTGCCTTCTTCAAATTCAGAGGAAAGCAAATTTCAAAAAATTATTGAAGACCGGTTCAAGTTTATTATTTCTACATTAAACCAATTAGACCTAATCCTCGCACCGTCCAATTTCCTTCGGGGGATTTATATTAAGTATGGTATTGATCCAAATAAAATCGTCCATTCCGATTACGGATTTGAAAAATCACGATTTGAGTTTAAGGAATTTAAAAAGATTGAGTATCCCGAAAAATACGGGTTTATAGGAACAATCATCCCGCCAAAAGGCATTCATTTAGTAAGATATGCATTTCCTGATAAATCTGATACCCGCGCAAAATTTACTGTTCATGGTATAAGCTACCCTTATTATAACTATGAAAATTACTATGATGATCTAAAGAAATCAGCAAAGGATAAAAATATCTCTTTCCCCGGTGAGTTTAAAAATTCAGAAGTTAATAAATTACTCCAGGAACTGGATATTTTAATAGTACCTTCAATCTGGTATGAGAATTCACCCTTAACAATCCACGAAGCATTTCTCTCCGGAATCCCTGTAATTACATCTGATACAGGCGGAATGGCGGAATTGGTTAAAGACGGATATTCCGGATTCCATTTCAAGTTCGGGGATTCTGAATCATTAAAAGAAGTAATTGATAAAATCCTTGATAATCCCCAAATCCTTCTCGAACTTAATAAGAACTTGAAATCAGCAACAGTTAAAGACACTTCCGAAGATGTTTCCGAAATACTAAATCATATCTCACAAATAAAAAAGGGCAGGTAAAAAACCTGCCCTTCATTAATTCTAAATAAAATCTAACTAAGAGTAATTATTTAATCTCGGTAAAATGCTTTGAACCGCCGATAATTAACCAGCCCTTGTCAAATTTATTCATTTCAAGGTATGCGCCTTCAATAACACCTGTTAAATGAAGTCGGTACTTACCTTTACCCATTTCTTCTAACTTGGTTTTCTGCTTGAAACCGGTAAATGATTTCAATCTTGCAGCAACACCATGAGCTTTAAGTTCATATCTGGCTTTATTCTTGAAGATATCATCTCTTGAACCTTTTGACCAAAGTTCCCAACCGAAATCGGTTGCATTGTTTTCCTTTCTGCATGACCAGAAATAACTCTCTGCCAATGTCCAAGGTGTCATTCTTGCATATTTATATGCAATCTCATTGAATTCCTTGCTGCCAGGAGCTGCCCAGAGCTTCAATTCATCTAAACCTGCGATAACTTTTTCTCTACCAAGGCCGTCACCACTGGATACATTCTTCTCCATCTCTTTGAAATGGCAAATTGCATATTCTTTGTGTGCGGTTTTATTTGCAGGATCAAGTTTGATCGCCTTATCTAATTCAGCTCTTGCTAAATCGTACTTACCAACAGCGCTATATTCCTGCGCCTTCTTAACGTATGAAGCAACTAACTGCGCTGATGTGGGAGCAGCTGCCTTTTTCTTAAGTTCTTGTGCTTCTTTGATCTTGTCCGGTGCCAATTTCGCTTCGCCGGAATCAGGCGCTTTTCTGATAATGTCTTCAAATAATGCAATCGCTCCGTCATAATCCTTCGATTCCATTAATGCGACAGCGGCATCATAAGTTTCGCTCGAATTAAATGCATCCGGAGCCGGTGTTGGTGTAGGTGTCGGTGTGGGTGTGGGTGTCGGAACAGGGGTCGGGGTCGGGGTCGGCGGTTTCGGACTCGGACAACCGGTCAGCATCGCTAAAGCGAAGGTTAATACTAATGCTACGATAAGCAGTCTTTTCATCTGCTACCTCCTTGTTTAAAATTACAAATTATGTTAAGAGATCCTAAACTAAGTTCCACCCCCTTTAGAAACATTAGAACCTCTAAAAAATAAGAGCAGTTACTAAATATTATACATAATATTATGGTATTTGTCAAGTAATTTTTTCATTTTCAATAGTGGAAAGTAGCGGGTGGGGAGTGGAGGGTGAGGTGATAATGGTAATTTTTAAAAAAATTGAATAAAAAGAAGGGAGTCCGCCCGGACGCTTTATAGTTATTTGCTTTGATAATTATGCTATTTTCTGATAATATTAAGGTTTTAAATAATTATGATACGGGCGAGGGCCCCTCGCCCCTACGGTATGTATCAAATGTTGGTAATACAATTCTTTCGAATCACCGTTCACGAATCACCAATCACGATTATGCTCTTCGTGTCCTTCATGGTGAAATATATTTTGTCTTTGTGGTTATCTGTTCACAAATCACGATTTATATATTCTCTTCTTAATCCTTATAATCCCTGTCAAAATTACATTCAATTGTTATTTAAGTATCCCTCGCTTTTTGGTTCATAGTATCAATTTTCTTTAAAACAAATAAACAGCGTGGTCTCCGTGATCCGCGGTTAAAAAAATTCTCTGCGAACTCTGCGGCCTCTGCGGTGAAAAAATATTTTTCTTTCAAATCACGGTTCACAAATCACGATTATGCCCTTCATGGTGAAATACATATTTTTTTTTCTTACAAGTCTCGTAAAAGTCCCTGTCCGTAAAATTCAACGCTGTTGAATTTTCAGTTCGAGTTCGAGTTTCATGTTCGTGACAAAAATATTTCCTCATCGTGTCTCCGGTGTGTTCAGTGGTTCCGATTCACATTCATCTGTTATATAAGTACTA
>JAQVHJ010000274.1 GCA_028696285.1 bacterium | reverse complement strand
ACACTCGCAAACAGCTTTAGTCGTTGTTCTTGATACATCGGGGTCTATGGGATTGAAAATCTTCGGGAAGACTATATTCGATGATTCATTAAGTTTCCTGAAAAATTATGTAAGTAATTTCTCCGAACGTGACCAGATAACAATACTCAATTCAGACCGAAATCCCCGGGTAATTTTTAACGGAAGAAAGAATGAACTGGAAAATTCATTTGAAGAATTTAATCACAATGATAATTCCGCTAACTTGAATAATGCCTTGAATAAGGGTATCAGTATTTTAAATAACTCAGAATTTCCGAACAAGGAGATCCTTATACTTTCAGATTTCCAAAAGAATTCTATCTCAAGTCAGGAAATCAAAAAAACAGAACACATAAAAATCTATTCCCAAATCTTCAACTCTAATCTTCAAAAATCACAGATAACCAATGCCGGTATTATTTCCGCTGATATCAATCCGACCCTCTCCCCGGACAATACCGAAGTGCAAATTGAGATAAGAAATAAGACAGAAAAGGCGATTAAAACAGACGTAATTATAAGGAATCCGGAAAAAATCTTTGAGCAAAGTATTGATCTGCCGGGGAATACTGGTGATATGTATAAGTTTATTATTAATTCAGATATGGTTGAAGAAAAATATCTTGAGTTCCTTCTCACCCAGGATGACCTGGAAAATGATAATTATTTTTATCGGATAGAAAGGAAGAATGACAGTTTCGATATCGGGATATTGTCTCGGAATGCAGATGTGAAATTTATTTCTCTTGCAGTCGATCCATATCCCGGTAACCCGGGACGATCACCATATTCTGCAACTCTCATTTCTCCGGAAGAACTTAACCCGGAAGAATATCCTGTCTGCATTCTTCTTGACCTTCAGGATTATTCGGATTCTGTTGAGTTCATTTCAAAATACTTAAATGCAGGGGGAAGTCTCCTCATATTTTTCGGAACAATACAAGATATAGAAAATTTCAATAAAAATTTTACTTCTATTTTAAATCTCCGGGTAAAGGAAAATATTTCCGCTGTAAAAACACCGTTAAAGATCGATAAGGTTGATACAAACTTTACCCCGTTCAACTTCATGAGCAGAAAAGAAAACGGTTCCCTGAACCAGGCAGACTTTTATAGTTTAGTCTCTTTTGAAAAAGAGAATGATGTCATTACGCTTGCGGAATCAACCGGGAGCTCTGTAATAACTACAGGGAGAAAGAGTCCCGGACAGGTTATTTTATTCGGATTCCTCCCTGACAGAAGCATGTCAAATCTTCCATTTAAACCAATCTTTCTCCCATTCATTCATAACCTCCTCAACTATAAAACATTCGAACAGAAAAGTACAGAAAGGAATGAATTCATAATAAACGATAATATCTCTGTTCCGTTAAAGGAATATCTCTCTGAAACAGAAGTATCAATTACCGGTCCCGGGTTTCAGCAGACTCTTAAAGAAGAGGTCAGGCATATTAAAAACATGGTATTCGTTTCCCTCCCTGAACTGCAGAAAACGGGGTTCTATTCAATTCAGTATCAAAGTTCAAGCGGGAAAACATCAAAGGTAATCTGCATCAATCCTAATCCTGCAGAAGCAGAACTTGAATACTACTCTATCCCTGAAGTTAGAAAAATAATACCGGACATAAATTTCATTACAAGTGAAGATTATCTGGAAAGAAATCAAAAAACAGAAAATCAAGTCCGGGGAAAGACTGACCTCACCATTACCATTTTAATTATTGTATTCTTTCTTTTAATTGCGGAACTGCTCTTTTCCAACTACATTTCAAAACAGGAAAAGCAGCTCAGTTCTTAGTGCAGGTTATATAATTCAAAACACTACGTCTTTTATCCCAATCATATTTATCCGGATAACGCAATGATTCATAAGGCATAATGTCAAATTGACTGAAACCCGATAAATTTATTTCTTCAATAATCTCAGGATAATCATGTAAATGCGCAAGAACAGCCCCGGAACTTTTACCGCCGGAAGGAAACCCCTTCTTATTAATATAAACAATTCTCTTCTTGAATAAATCCCTGTCAGAAAAGAATAATTTAAACCTTGATAACTTCATAAATATCTTCCATAATATGAAATTCTTTGCTGGTCCGAAGAATGAATCATTAAATTTCAGAACCCCTCTTAAGTTCGGGAATGAATACGCTGAATTAAAAACGGTATATGACAAAATCCCGCCGGCTTTCAGAAGGCGATGACAAGTTTTCAGGGTTTTTATCCTGTCGTCGGACTCAAGAATATTTTCAAATATCTGATTCCACATTATGATAATTTCAAATGTCCCTTCTTCAAAGTTCAAATCATCAGTGTCTGTGCAGATAAATTCTACATTGCTTTTCAGGTTTTCTCTGTTTCTCTCTGCTTCTTCTATCATCTTCCCTGATATATCAACAGCAGTAACCCGGAAGCCCATAGTCTCAAGAGCGAAGGCTTCTCTGCCGCCCCCGCACCCGATATTAAGCAGTTTTACAGGTTGATTTGAATTCAGATACGATTTGAGATATTTTTCAGTGACTTGTCTCTCTTCAATATTAAGCCCTTCCTTAACCCTGTCAAGATCAGAATATAAACGGAGTCTGAACTCTCCTTCGTACATTTCCTTGATTGCAGATTTATAATCCCTGCTCAATCTCACCCTCTATTAATTTTGCTGTTCTTAAAAGGTTCTTCGAACATGAGAGTTTATAACAATGTTTAAAATTATTCATAAGCATAAATAATGAATTGAAGTTTTCTCTGTTTACCATCTTTGAAGATGGAATTATACTGCTCCCCAATAAATATTCAAAAACACTTAAGGTCTCAATTTCTCTTATCTCAGGAATACTCTTTCTCGGATTTAAAATAAAGAGAAAACCCGGCTTTACTGATTTAACCCGGTTTTCAGGAATATATGAAAATTTTCCCTTCTGATTACTCTTCTTTTTCCCGGTTAATTCCAATGATGCGTACGGTATCTTCATTTCATTTATAAATGGATAGAGTAAATTTCCTTCTGAATTGAATAAGGTCATGTCATCAGAAAGAAATCTCCAGCCACGGGATAGAAGGTAATAACACAGTGTAGATTTCCCCCGGCCGGTCAGCCCTGTTAAGGAGACCCCTGTATTCCGGTACTGAAGAGTTGCCGCATGAAAATAAAATATCCGGGTACGGCGAAGCAGTTCAAGAACAGTAACCTGAATGAGAAAGTCCGGAATTAATTTTAATGCAGGAGAATGGAGATCAATATGAATATTCACTGCATCTCGCTTTATCTCGGAATACCCGGAATCCTGTAGAAAGATGGATACCGCACCCTTCGTGTAAAATATTTCTAAACCTGATTCTTCGTGATAAGCTGTTCTGGCTTCAGGATTTATCTTTTCTTTAATTAAATGAATGCTATTCTTGTTTATTGATTGTACTGAAATTATTTTATTGCATTCTCTTTTAGTAAATGAATTGCCCGGGAATCCGGCCTTGAGTAACGCTGATATCGTATCCGTATCTGTTTTAAATCCAAGTTTAATACCGGCAATATTTATTGATGGAAGTTTCATTTAACAAGAACTATCTTTTTTTGAAATTTAAGTTTATTTTCTAAGTCAGATATTATTATCATATAAACTCCGGACGGAAGTGGTTCCCCCGAAAGATTCTTCCCGTTCCAGGAAAAACTATCTCCGGTATATTCATAAACAAGATCTCCGGCAATATTATAAATCTGAATAGCAACAGTATTGTTATAATTTAAATAGAGATCTCCAGCTTTCGGTTTAAAAGGTACAGGGAAAAAAACCGGTTCGCCGGAGTTCAAATGACGCAGCATTACGGTGAATGAATATTCTTCTGCGGGTTCACCGAGAAATTTAATCTTCTCTGTAATATACCCTGCTTTCGTGATTACCGCCTTCTTCTCTCCCCAGATCACATTTGTGAATTTTGAAATGCCGTTCAAATCGGTTTTATCAGACAGCATATCCGGTTCAAGAACTATCTCAACATCAGATACCGGGAGATTACTCTTTGAATCCAAAGCGTGTATCTTAATGAATTTAATTCTGTCAGATTCATTTGTAATTTTCTGAATAAGATTATAATCCATAAACGGTTCTGCAAAAAAAGTATTTTGCGCAGAAAGATATCCTGCAATTGAAAAATCAACCTGTATATTCCCGTAATCAAG
>JAQVHJ010000005.1 GCA_028696285.1 bacterium | reverse complement strand
AAAACAAAAAATAATTTTTATGTAATGTTTATTTCACTTTACATTTCGAATCAAGGTTCACGAATCACGAATCACGGTTATGGATTACTGTTTACTGATTACAGTGGGCAGTTTTCTGTTGACAAAAGCCAATTCTTTTAGTATAATAATATATTATAAATGCTATATTAAAAAGCAGGAAGGAGGGAAGATGAAAGCTAAAGGTGTGATTTTTTTAAATACCTTGGAATTTATTAAATTTAATTTCGGACAAGACGGATTGGAAAAGGTACTAAACAGGTTAACCTTTGAAGAGCAGGAATTATTAACATTAAAGATTGCCTCAGTTATGTGGTATCCCTTTGATTTATATCTTCATTTAAGCCATGCAATTATTGATGAATTTTATAATGGGGATATTAACAGGGCGCGGGACTTTGGTGCATATGTCGCTATAAAAGGAGCAGAATCTCAATACAAAGATCTTATTAAACAGGGAACTACAAATTATGTTGTATCACGGGCACACCAGGTTCAGGAAACATATTTTGATGAGGGAGAGATGCTGACAGAACTTGCCGAAGATAAAAAAATGATACTGAAATTAATAAAAATCCCTGTAATTGATCCTGTCCACTTATTAAGACTTGCAGGATGGATGGAAAAAGCTCTCTCCCTAAGTGGAGCAAAAGAAGTTAAAGTAGATTACGAGATTAAAGAAGAAAACGGTAAGAAGGTTGTTTATTTCAACGGTGATTGGAAATAACCTTTTAATTTTTTACAGGGAATTAAAGTGACCGGAAGGGAAAATATATATAATATTGAAAATTTTAAATTGATGATGCACCCATGCACAACAAGTATGCATGGTAACGCACGTATGATACACCACGTTGGGTGTATCACTTTGGGGTGCACCACTTCGAATTGAAAATTGGAGTATAGCATTTTAAATATTGTTGCATTGATTAATAGAATTCGCTACTTATGAAGCATTTGAATGTCATTTTGACAGGGACTTTTACGAGACTTGTAACAGGATTTTTAATCCCGATAGTTTCATTGAAACATCGGGACGCCTGCGCTCCGCTTGTCGCAGGATGAACGGGATTAAGAAGAAAATAAATAAATCGTGATTCGTGAACCGTGAACCGAAAGAATTGTATTGCAAACATATGATACACACAGTAGGGGCGCCCGGACGGACGCCCGTATCATTCGAATATAATACATCGTCAGGTTAAAATATGTGAATCGTGATAATGTCATTGCGTTATCGAGACAAAGTCGAGATCTAGCAAGCGCAGCGATGCGTCGGAATTGACGTGGCAATCCATTATTGTTTTGCAAACATATGATACAATATGTAGGGGCTTCCGGCCGGAAGCCCTTCTTTTGTAATTTTTTTAGATTCCGTTTCAGGGTAAACCTTTTATGGTTTTCCTCCCCGGAAACCCGTATTAAATAAATAAAATACATTCTCAGATTAAAAATATATATTTACTACCGAATACCAAACACCACAAGGATGCATGACTCCGCACTGATCACAATGACAGAAAAAAAGAAATCGGAAGAAAGGCGCGCTTTACCGATTACGATTCAGGTTACGAAGTCACCTGAATAAACAAGGACCGGATCTACTTTGTTATCCCAATCTTCCCTTTTTTCTCTTCACCTTTGTCATTTGTCAGGATATAGATATAGATACCCGCAGAGATATCCTCATTGGCAATTTCCCAAAGATAATTACTTTTATCGGGTTTGATAGTCTTTACCAATTCTCCGGCAATATTGTAAATCTTAATCTCTACATTTTCTGTAAGATTCCCGAAAATAATTCCCTGGGTACCTTGATTTATTTGCCATGGATTAGGATAAACAATTATATTATTTAAGTTATCTGCCCAATCAGATTTCTTAATAAAATTCTGTATCACATCTTCTGAAAGATTAATAAAAGTTTTAGATTCCGGAATAAATTCCAGTCCTGATTTAGCAGGATTTACAATATATGTACATCCTGCCGGAAGATCTTTAAATAGATATTGCCCATCTGTTCCTGTAATAACAGAGTCTGTTGAATCTCCGGATAATGTAACCGTTACACCGGAGATTGGAGTGGATCCATTAATAATAGATCCGGAGATATCCCAGGTATTTAAGGTTCCTGTGAAATTACAGTTATTCTGATCTATCACAAGATTATTGTATGTCCGCGATAACGGGGTAAAAGACCAATGTGTCATATTTGGAGTAACCGTATAGTCCAATCCAGAAGTAAGGTTTGTAAATGCAAAATACCCGGATGAATTTGTTGTTGTTGATGTATTTGATCCGCCCGTCAGGTTGACTGTCACATTTTCCAGAGGATTACTCCCGTCAGTAATTGTTCCTGCAATAGTACGTGGGAGATTACTTACATCTGGAGCATTTATTGCAGAATTGGGATCACCTGTAGCAGTCGAGTTATTGATATCATATGCTTCAAAGAAATATGTATAATCTGTTCCCGGGTTTAATTGCACCGCGTATGAATATACCGCTCCCGTATTATTACTTCCTGAAACATAATTCATTGTAAATGGACTCCCGGTGATATCCGTTCCCCCGCTTTTAATGTAGATTTTAGGATATCCCGTTAATGGCGCATCATTATCTAAATCGGTATATTTAACTTTATACGTAAAGGTTGTCGCAGCTGTTCCCGTCTCCGGATCCAAACCATCCGTTACATAATTTGCTTCACCGGTCCAACTTAGTTCAGGAATATTATTAACTGCAAGTTTAAACAGGAAGATATCAAAATAATTAAAGTCTGCAGTATGTGATTCTCCTAAAAAATTTCCGCGGGTATCTCCTCCAATAAATATCTGGTTAGAACCCAAAGCAACTATTCCACAGCCATCGTCAGGATACGCAGTCCCTTCCATGTAAGACCATTGAAAAGTCCCGGAAGAATTATGTTTTGTAACCCAAACATCTCCGAGCCCATGGTTATACCATCCTGGAAATGTTCCGCTGGTAGAACCTACTGAAAGGATATCATTGGAATCATCAATCGTAACTGAATATGCATATAATCCTAGATTGGGAGGGCCATTCTGCAAACTCCATTGTTTAACCCCGTCACTTGTTTGGAATTTAACAAGAGCATAATCTCCGTCATTTCCTACTTTAGTATTTCCATCAAAGTCTCCCCCGGTTTGACCTAAGACAGCACAATATCCGGATTTATAAAAAATATCCGTCCCCTGATCATCCATTGTGCTGCCAAGTTGATTGGAAAATTGGTAGACTCCTGAAGAATTATATTTTGCATAGAATAAATCACCGTTTCCAACATGGGTTTTGCCATGAAGCGAACCGTTAACATACCCTGTGACATATACTCCGTCTGTATCATCTGCGCATATTGAATAAGCGCAATCCCAAGAGGTTGAACCGTCTAAAATTGTCCACTTCTTCGTTCCATCAGAGTCAAACTTGGTAATGAAATAATCATCACTTCCCACTCGCGTTTCACCGTCTAAATCTCCGGAAGTATAACCCGTAACATAAATATTGTTTGAAGAATCCACGGTGATTCCAAAACCTCTATCATAAGTTGTCGTGCCGTAGTGCCTGGACCAAATTTTATTTCCGTTAGAATCGAATTTGGCAAGAAAAATATCTCCTTGACCCTGGTGGGCCACACCATTTATAGTTCCACCTTCATTTGTTCCAACAATATAGACATTTCCTAAAGAATCTGCTGCGATCTGGTCTGCATAATTAACCCAACCCTCTCCAAGAAGTTTTGTCCATTGCTTAATCCCGGCGGAAGAGTATTTAATAACAAATGCCTCATGACCCGCTACGCATGTATTACCATCAAAATCACCCGTAGTCTTGCCGGCTGCATAGATATTCCCCTCATTATCCACCACTATATCATTTATATATTGACTTTCTTTGTTCTCTCCAAATACAACTGCCCAGGGAACAATAAATTCCTCAGCAGGATATGCTGAAATCATGTTAAAAACAATTAAAAGTCCGGTGAAAAGCAAAAAGGTTAATCTTTTCACAACAATCTCTCCTTGTTTAAAATTAAAATAGCGACCGTTAATTTAAAATACAAAATGGATTGAAATCTTTTATGTTTTTCCCCACACCCTTCAATCCCAAAATACATAAAAATATTATATCAAATTATTTATGAAAAAGCAAGAAAAATTTTTCATATAACAAATGAATTTTTCTTCCAAATAAAATAGTACCGGACTTTAACTCTTCAGGATGGTCTTGCAGAGTTCAGATCAATTTAAAATCTAAAATATTATTAATGTAATGTTTATTCCCGATTACATTTCGAATCACATAACGAAACGATTCGAGATACGGGAAGTGAAGTGTCAATCACGATTCACAGATTCTGTTTACCGTTAACCGTTTACCATTTACGGAAAATTCAACAGTGTTGAATTTTCTTCTATTTTCCTGTCCAGGTTACTTCGATAGATAAATAGCCTTTATTCTCTTCTATTGCAGTCAAAACTTTTGCGTTAACATTCTTTCCGCCGGAGATCTCTAACGCCTTCCTGTAAAAACCAATAATGCTCGGAGCTATTAACCTGTGCTTGTTGTCAAAGCCTGAATATTTTACTACTGCCCTGTCTTTGTCTTCCGACATTTCAACAGAGGCATCAACACCTTTAAAATAACTTTTATGTATCGCAGAAAGCCTGTTAAATACAAATTTCGGGGAGCCTAATTTTACAAACATTTTATAGATTCCGGTCAATTCCTTCTCAATTAAATTTTCTGCCCGTGTAATGAGCTCATTCTCATTACCCTTTGCTGTCAGCTTGATATCAACTCTGGCAAATTCCAAGAAATCCTCCAGGGGATACCATGCAGACGTAAGTATTGTACCGTTAAAAATCTTCTGAGCTTTTGGGGTCATTTGACTGATAATATCTTTTAAAATCTGTTCTCCGAATTTCTGTTTTACAGCTTCCATTGCATCATGCAGTACCGCACCCTTAATCTCTACCATAGATATTGTTCCTCCTTTTTCTCATGTTTACAGTAATATTATACAAAAAATATCTCCTTTGTGTCAAGTATAAAATATCAGGAGTTTCCTGATTTTTTTTATTAAATATATTTTAATTAATCGACAAAAAAGATGTTTATTTACAAAAGAATTGTTTTTAATGAATTTATTCTATATTGTTGGTATACCGTGGTTTTAACCACGGTATACTGAAACACAAACAATCAGGAATTTATTCCTGATATGGATTCCATCGTCCGATTAATCGGACTAAAACAAGGGCTGAAGCCCGGATGATGTTTCTGTTCAGTGTTACCCAGGTTAAAACCTGGGCCTCCATACATAAGAACAATAAATTGTTTAATTATTTATTACCCAGGCTGATTAGCACGACAAACTGAGTTCCTTCGCTACGCTCTGGACAGGCAGGACGCTTCGCTGCGCTAGCTAGATCTTACGATAACGCGATGACATAATAACGTTTGCAAACCTTATAACGCTATTTGTTATTGCGAGGGTTGCATCCAATCCGAAGCAATCTCAACCGTTTACCATTCACCGTTCACCGTTTACCGAGGCTTGAGCTATTCCATTTATCTTAATATCACCCATTCATGTCCGCAAAATTTACAATGCACCTTATAAACATGGACCGTATTAACCTCTTGAGAAGTACCGCCGCCTTCGAGTGTTACTGTTCTTGTGTTCTGATATGATGTGACAAACTCCTTTCCTTGTCTTGCAAAATGCCTCTTACATGAAGGACAACGGAATCCAAGAATTATCAACCACGCAATAAATAAAATACTTCCGATTCCTATCAGGTAAACAAATGGATATCTGAAATAGCTCTTCGTAATAAATAAAAATGATCCCACTCCAAAAATCACAAAAAATGCCAATATACCCCAAAGTGAATATACCATCTGCTTCTTCTGTCTTTCTACTTCTTCTTCCATCATTTGCTGATGATTATAAATATTGTTTTCGAGCTTTTTAATATGGTCTTCTGCCATCTTATTCTCTTTTTTCTTTTGAGCTCTATGCTTCAGAACCAGGTCCTTTTCTTCCGGAGATAAATCTTCTAATCCTTCATCAGAGTCTGAGTCCGGCTCTATTACTTCTTTAAATTCTACTTCGATTTCTGCTTTTTGATATTCATCCAGCTCTTTACATTCATCTAATATTTCCTTAATTTCATCTGCTGAACTCTTTGAATCTTTCTTCTTTTTAGACTCTTCATCCATCTTGTCTCTCCTCTTTATTGTATTGTAATATATGTTATTATAAATGTTTTATCATAAAATGTCAATAATAAACCTGTAACCTGTAAACAGAATCCATAACCGTGAACCGTAATTCGAAAGAATTGTATTGTAAACATATGATACATACCGTAGGGGCGTCCGGCCGGACGCCCTTCTTAAAGAACAAGAGAGCATAATTTTTACCATGAAGGACATGATGGGTTATATAAAATAAACAATATGTGTACGTAGAACCAAAGAGCAGGTGATACTTGAAAATCAATTGAATGTAATGTTTCACCACGGAGACACTAAGGACACGGAGAAAATATTCCCAATTGTAAATTGAAGATTTTAGATTGAAAATTGTTAATATAGCTTTGTAAAGGACATTGCTGATTTTTCAAACGGGTGATACTTATGAAGCAATTGAATGTGTTTTTAACAGGGACTTTTACGAGACTTGTAAAAGAAAAGGAAAAATATGTATTTTACCATAAAGGTAAGGTTCATGCTGCGAGCATAATATTTGTACTTCTCATATTCATTCCACCCTCCACCCTCCACCCTCCACCCTCCACGTACCACTAACATAGCAGTCCCGATGGAGGTCCCACGGAATCGAGAGACCACGCTGTTTATTTGTTTTAAAGAAAATTGATACTATGAACCAAAAAGCTCCACATTGAAAATATAAGATTTAACAATTGAAAATTGAAAAATTTGTAATATAACATTTATGCTGATGTTGCGGATGTTTAAAGCAATTGATGCTTAACAAAACAGTGGATGCGAGAAGAATGATCCCGATAGTTTCCTTGAAACATCGGGACGACTTCGCTTCGCTTGTCGCAGGATTAACGGGATTAAGAAGAGAATATATAAATCGTGATGCATGATTCGCTGCGAACTTAAGATTTGTATTTCTCATATTCATTCCACTTTCCATACTCCACTCTCCACTCTCCACTAAAATGAAAGTGAGATTGCTTCGGGTTGAATGCAACCCTCGCAATGACAAATGGCGTTATAAGGTTTGCAGATGTTATAATGTCATCGCGCGAGTTCGTGTTTAAAACTCGCAGCAATCTCCAAAAAAAAACAGCAAAACACTTTTTTCGAGAAGCTCTTGACTTTCTATTTTTTTTATTATATAATATTATATAACTTTCAGGAGCTGTATTTGACAGAGAAACTGAAAAAAGATATCCTAAAAATTTTTAAAAAGAACCGTTCAAAAATTTTATTTGAAGTTAAGAACAACATACAACAACGTTTTGAACCTGAAATTTATGAAAATATCAAGAATGAAGTTCCGTCATTCACAGAAAAAGTTATTGAAATATTTATCGAGATTCTAAGCAAATCCGAATATTCAAAATTAGATATTCTTGTACAGACCGTTTTTTCACAAAAGGAAAACAGGGTTTTTTCCACATCCTTAATCCTCGCTCTTTTACTTTGTATAAAGGAACAGATTCGAAAGATTCTCGGGAGTAAGATAAAAAATATCTCTGAGTTTACTGAATTTTCTACTAAATTAGATTTGATTTGTGAAGAGATCCTGTTTAAATTCATGCTCTTTTCACACACTAAAATAGATGCTTCTATTAAGGAAGTGGAATATGCCCTGAAATTAAGTGAGACCCGATACAAGGAATTGTTTGATCACATGAATACCGGGGTGGTTATATATGAAGCGACCAAAAATGGAACAGATTTCATCATAAGAAACATGAATAATGCAAGCGAGAAAATGGAGAAGGTTAAGCGGGAAGATGTTATCGGGAAGAGTGTCTTGAAAATATTTCCTTCTGTAAAGGAGTTTGGTTTATTATCTGTATTCCAAAAAGTCTGGAAAACAGGAAAGTCCCAAATTCATCCGGTTAATTTCTATAAAGACAAGCGTCTGTCAGTATGGCGGGAAAATTATGTTTACAAACTCCCGTCAGGTCGAATAGTTGCTGTCTATGACGATGTAACAGAAAAGAAAAAAGCTGAAGATGTTATCAAGGGTTCTGAAAAGCAGCTTCGTTCCATTCTTGATTCTATGAATGACATGATTCATCTTGTTGACCGAGATTTAAAGATACTTTTCATAAACAATTCGTTCAAGCTGTTCAATAAAAAACTTGGATTTAACCCTTCTCCGGTCGGAAAGAATATTAAACAAATTTACCCCTTCTTAAATAAAAATGTTCTTAAAGAATATGAAACAATCTTCTCCACGGGAAATACGCTTATTACAGAAGAAACGAATGTAATCGGGAACCAAGCTATCGACACTGAAACACTTAAGATTCCGATAATTGAAAGGGAAGAGGTTGTTAAGGTAATAACAATAATACGAGATATAACAAAAAAGAAAAAGACCGAAAACGAATTGCGTGAAAGTGAAGAAAAATACAGGCTTCTTGTTGAGAATGCTAATGACGGAATTGCAATTATTCAGGAGATGTCGTTTGTCTATGTTAATAAAAACCTCTCAAATATTCTCGGATATTCTATTAAAGAGATTCTTAAAACAGAATTAATTAAATATTTAAATCCTGATGAAATTTCATTTTTCATTGATAAATTTCAAAACGGAAGGAATGAACAGACCGTACAGTTTGAATCGGTAATATTGAATAAATCCGGAAAGAAGATCTATGCCGATATTAATATTACACCTATTAAATTCCTTCAAAAACCCGCAAACCTGATGTTCATTCGCGATATTACTGAAAGCAAAAGGTTTGAACAGGAACTTATTAATGCGAAGGAAAAAACGGAAAACTCCGTAAAAGCCCTTAAGCAGAGGGAGGAAGAACTTACAAGATTACTTAAATTGAAGGACCAATTCGTTTCACTGGTTTCGCACGACCTTAAGGTTCCTTTCCAAAGTATTCTCGGATACGCATCCTTGCTCTCCTCCGATGAATCCTTCCCGGAAAAAAGCAGGAAGTACCTGGTTAATATTCAGGAAGCAGCGCATGCGCAACTGGAATATATTGACAAGCTGCTTAATATGGCGTACCTTGAATCAGGAAAATTTGAATTGCAGATCACGCCGGAGAAATTATCAGACATTGTTAACGATGTATATAGATATTTCTATTTTAAAATAAAGAAGAAAAAACTAAATTTTAAAATAGATATCCCTGAAACAATCATTTTGAAGGTTGACCGTTCTTTGTTCAGCCAGGTTCTTAATAACCTGATCAATAACGCAATTAAATTTACAAGATCCGGTGGAAACATCTCTGTTTCTGCATATATTGAAGATTCATCATCCATGATTTCTATATCCGATTCCGGGGTTGGGATCAAGGATGAAGATAAAATTAATATTTTCAGCGAGTTCAGCAAACATTACACAAAAGGAACAGATGGGGAAAAGGGATCGGGACTGGGCCTAAGTATAAGTAAAAAGATCCTTGATGCGCATGGGTTTAAAATTGATGTTGTTTCAAAGATGAACGAAGGCACAACTTTTAAAATTACCGTTCCGAATTAACTTCAGAATTTAAATTTATATCAAACCCCTTATATCTTTTCAGAATAATTAAAAAGGACTCTTCAAGATCGATTTTCCATTCGTTGCTGCATTTCTTTAATTCAATCTCTGTCTCATAATATTCCTTCCCGTCTTCTGCCAACTCTAAAATAATCGTTGCGGTTGACATTCCCAAGAGAATCTTTTTAATTTTCCAGGTTAAGAGCGGGGTCGAAGGAAGTCTTTTATATTTTTCCGGACAGTTTTCAAGAGAACGGATCTCATAAAGGATGTCAAGGGATTCAGGGGTTAAAAGTTCTTCCCACTTCTTTTCATCTCCTGTTTTTACCGCATTTAGATATTCCTTCACAGCTTTTCTTACAAGCCAGTCTTCATTTAATGCGCAACCCGTAACAATTAAAATCAAGAAGGATAAAGATAAAATGTATATTGTTCTAAACTTCAAAATACTCATAATATCAAGTTAAGCGTTACCCCGACAATTGTTGTCGTGAAGATCATTATTCCGACAGCTTTAATCATGCCGGCAATTCCCAATTCCTTTAATAGCATGATAAAAGTTGCAACACACGGAAAATAAATGGTAAGAATAACTGATGCAATTATTGACTGCTTCAAACTCATTCCCAAAGGCGCGAGCATTCCAACAGCAACATCCTTTCGGAGAAAACCAATTACCATTGCCCCGACAGATTCGGGCGGAAGACCAAAGAGGAAACCTATTACGGGTTCAAATAACTTGCTTAAAAATC
Organism: bacterium; assembly: GCA_028696285.1. Classification (GTDB taxonomy): domain Bacteria; phylum AUK180; class AUK180; order JAQVHJ01; family JAQVHJ01; genus JAQVHJ01. The sequence continues at coordinate 7,927 of JAQVHJ010000005.1, read as the reverse complement.
CAATTATTCCTAAACTATATAGAATATTTACAAGAAAAACCCCTAATAAAACAAATGGAATTGCTTCCTTGAAAAAACCATGAATCCTCATCTGTATCTTTTTGAAGAGTGTCGGGAAATGTGGAAACCTATACGGGGGTATCTCGAGAAATATCTCGGGGCTCTCACCCTTCACATACCTGTTCATTATAATCCCGAGAACAAGCCATATTATAAAAAGAATAATAAATACAGGCAGAACTCCCTTCGCTCCGAACTTCCCTATTAACCCGAAAATCATTGCTATCTGAGCCATACATGGAACGGTAATCGCCGTTAATGTCATCGCGATAAAGCGTTCGCGCTTCGTTTCAAGAATCCGCGAAGCCAGGATCCCTGGAACATTACAACCGAAACCAAGAAGCATCGGGATAACCGACATGCCGTGAAGACCAACCTTATGCATGAACCAGTCAAGAAGAATTGCAAGGCGCGGAAGGTATCCGGTATCTTCCATAAAACTTAATACTATATAGAATGCCAGGACATAAGGCATTACCGCAGCAAGTGGAACATATAATCCTGTGGATAAAAGACCAAAAGATAAACCGAAATCAATCTCTCCATTTACAAGGTCTCCGATAAGAATATGAAAAAGAATTGGAATATTAACAATCAATTCTGATAACTTGACTAAAACAGGCTTCCACAAGATTTCAAATATCGGTGTTATTACATAAACATTTATTCCTTCTCCTATAAACCGGACTATCTCAAACGAAATAAATAATATTATTAATGCGATAGGAAGCCCTGTTACCGGGTGAATCGTCAATTCCTGAAGACGATCACGAAGTGTATGATGTTTATGTGTTACCTGCTGGACTAAGGAAATTACTTCACCAATTTGATTCCATTTGTCATTCTCGTTATATTGAAATGTACTTACTCTTGCTTCCGGGATCTTATCTACAAGCTCTTTTATGCCTTCTCCGGATACAGCCGTTGTTTTTATAACTGGAACCCCCAAATGCTCTTCCAGTTTTTCTACGTTAATCTTTATGCCGTGGTGCGCCGTTTCATCCCAAAAATTTAAACATAAAACTGTACGCATCTTTAAATTTAAAAGCTGGAGAGTAAGAAGAAGATTCCTTTCAAGATTGGTTGAGTCTGCAACAATAACCAGGATATTCCCCTCCTCCCTGCTCTTTTCATGTAATATCTTAGTCGCAACCTCTTCTGCAGGAGATGAAGGATCAAGTGAGTATGTTCCTGGAACGTCTAAAATATCAATGTGTTCTCCGTGGATATGTATGTGTCCCTTGCTGAATTCTACAGTAGTACCCGGATAATTCGATGAGATTACCCGGACACCGGTTAATCTGTTAAAGACAACACTCTTCCCGACATTGGGATTACCGGCCAGGATTATCTGCTTCATCGATCTCCTTTACAATTATCTTTTCAGCCATTCCAAAACCCAGGGCAACTTCTGTCTTTCCAACTCGTATCGTTATCGGACCCTTTCCAAATTGAGAGGTCAATTTGGTTATTGTAATTCCTTTCCGGATTCCTAATGATTCTAATTTTGTCTGAAAATTACATCCCCCCATTATCTCTACTATCATAACCGGAACTCCACCTGATGCCAGAGTAAGTGATTGGGCAGATTTCATTTTTCTGTGTGTCCTTTTTTATAAAAATTTTTAAATTGTTCTGAAACCTCCGGAGAATTTTTTTCAAAGAAATTAATAAACTCAGACAAACGCTCCATCGTCTTCTTACTTAAATAATGCTCTATCTTGCAGGCATCCTCCGCGGAAATCTCTTCAGGAAGATCTAATACCCTCATAAAAAAATTCTTTATTAAATTATGTTTTTGAAAAACCTCCAAGGCCGTCTTCCTCCCCAGATCCGTCAATTCAACATAACCGTATTTTTGATGCATAACAAGATTCTTCTCTTTTAAATTCTTAATTGCTCCATTTACACTCGGCATACTTACATTCAGCATTTTGCTTATATCCTTCACACGAACAACCTTATTCTTCATCTGAATAATGTATACCGCTTCAATGTAATCTTCAAAATTCGGCGACAACTTCTCTTTCATCTCAAATCTCCTTTTTAGGAGTTTTTAACTTTGTTAGTCATTCCTAACAATTTAAGTATAGCATATTTTCTTGGAAAATGCAAGTGAAAAATAAAGGTGCCGGCCCAGGAGTTAGGAGTTGTTCAAGCATTACAGTTATGTTTGTAAATTGGCATAATTTTTCTGAACTTCGCAGATTGTATTTTTTCTTACTCTGCCCCGGTCTTAAGACCGGGGTTACTTACCGTCAACTCCTGAAGGAAATGAAAATATGAATATTTAAATGAATTTTACATATTTATTTTTATTTTATCACTTAATAATCTCCCGGATCTTTTATTTTCAAAAATTAACTGTTCTCTGTTCTCTATTTACTGCTCTCGGTTCAAACGACTGTGTCGTTTGAAGTGGTGCCGGCCCAGGAGTTAGGAGTTGTTCAAGCATTACAGTTATGTTTGTAAATTGGCATAATTTTTCTGAACTTCGCAGATTGTATTTTTTCTTACTCTGCCCCGGTCTTAAGACCGGGGTTACTTACCGTCAACTCCTGAAGGAAATGAAAATATGAATATTTAAATGAATTTTACATATTTATTTTTATTTTATCACTTAATAATCTCCCGGATCTTTTATTTTCAAAAATTAACTGTTCTCTGTTCTCTATTTACTGCTCTCGGTTCAAACGACTGTGTCGTTTGAAGTGGTGCCGGCCCAGGAGTTAGGAGTTGTTCAAGCATTACAGTTATGTTTGTAAATTGGCATAATTTTTCTGAACTTCGCAGATTGTATTTTTTCTTACTCTGCCCCGGTCTTAAGACCGGGGTTACTTACCGTCAGCTCCTGAAGGAAATGAAAATATAAATATTAAACCAGATTGAGGTTGAGATAGAGAATGAGACTTAATTAAGTACCACCAGCATTCAATACTTGTATTAAAAATAGTTTGTGAAGCAAACCCTACTCATACTTGTAAATCATGAACCCTACGTGGTTCATGAGATTACCCTTACTGAGATTTCTGAAAGAAATCTTTGGTAGGGATAGAACGCTTTTATCCCACCGTTTCAACGGTGGGAGTGAACGGAGAAGGACAATTTTGCAGAATTCAGAGAGAGATATTAAGTTAATAGATAAAAATATAATGCATGTTTATTGAACATTACATAATTGATATCATTATTTAACCTTAAATATTGAACTTCTCAAAAAATATTTTAAATCAATTATACCCAGCGTTAAAACGCTGGGCTAATGGCTATCGTCCCTACGGGACTAAATATTAATACTTCTATTTACTTTTTCAATCACAAAAGAATCGCAGGAATCCCGCTCAATTTCAGCAACCTAAAATTGTATTGGGAAAATAAAATAGAAATAAGTATAGAAATAGATCAATATTAACAAAAAAAATCCGGGGGTCTTAGATACCCCCGGATTTCATAATACTTTTAATCTTTATTTTTTCAGTTTGGGCAGTGTCAGTTTCGGTTTTGTTTTCAGGTCCGGAACAGGATTCTTTGTCTTTTTCAGAAGATCTTTTACCAGGTCAATTGCCTTTTCCATTTGCGGATCTTTTCCCTTTACATAATCCTGTGGAGCAATATCAACATCGTAATCGGGGTCTGTCCCGTAATTTTCAACACGCCAGCCGACATCCTTGAACCAGAAGGAAAATTCCGGCTGAGTTGTTATCGTATTATCCACAAGGAAATGCCTCGGGCTTATTCCAATCACGCCGCCCCAGGTTCTTTTTCCTACTAACGGCCCGATCTTCATCATCTTAAATGCATGACTGAAAATATCCCCGTCCGATCCGGCATGTTCATTTGTTATCGCCACGATAGGCCCTTTTACCGCATCGCTTGGATAGGATTCCGGCAGTTTTGACCATCTAGCAATATCATAACCCAATATCTTTCTCGCCAGTTTTTCCGCGATCAACTGTGAAACGTGGCCACCTCCATTATAGCGGACATCCACAATTAAACTTTCATAGTCAAGTTCCGCAAGGAAATACCTGTGAAATTCAGAAAAACCTCTCGGTCCCATATCCGGGATATGAACATAACCGGTCTTCCCGTTTGTCATTTTATGAACAAATTCACGATTTTTCTCAACCCAGTCACGGTATCTTGCATTAAACTCGGAAGACAATGTTTTAACCACCGCTTCCGTTTTCTTCCCGTCCTTATGCTTGATTGCCAGGTGAACATCCGAATTTGCTTTATTCACAAGAAGCTTCTCCGGAGTCTCTTTTTCAGTAGCATTTTTCCCGTCTATTGAAACGAGGAAATCTCCTTCCTTAATATTATAACCGGGAGTCAATAAAGGTGAAGTCTCAAGACGATTCTTCGGATCACCCTTAACAATATTCAATATTTTATAACCTTTCTTATTCTTATCCCAAATAAAATCGGCTCCCAAAAATCCCTGGGCATATACCGGCCTGGGCTTGTAATCCCCGCCAAACTCATATGCATGTGAAGTTCCCAGCTCTCCCTGCATCTCCCAAAGGATATCCGAAAATTCACTTCTGGAACCCAACCGGCTAATCAGTTTATAATATCTGTAGAAAACTTTTTTCCAATCTATATCCGACATATCAGGTACCCAGAACTGGTCTCTCTGGAGACGCCAGGCTTCCATGAACATCTGTTTCCACTCGTCAACAGGGTGAATCTCCAGCTTAATCCTGTTAAGATCAAACCACCCGGTAAATTTCGGGATAGGAGGAGACGGCGCTCTGTCATCGGGAGCTTTTTCCGGAGAAAGAACCCTGATCTTTCTTCCTGCGATATAGAGAATCTTCTTCCTGTTTTTCGATACCGTAAAATCTGTGATTCCGGAAATAAACATCTCCTCTTTCTGCAAGGTAAAATCCCAGTATTTTAAAATACCTTTCGCAGGAATATCTTCTGTGAAAATCTCATTCGAAAGAGCTCCGGATGGCATATACTGAGAAAAGAAAAGCTTATTCCCTAATGAAGAAAGTCTTCCTATTCTGCCTTCCTCTATCGGAAGCCTTCCCGCTCTCTTTTCAATTCCGTCAAAATCAATCTTTACCGGTTCCTTCTTCGGGGGCTTTCCCTTACCTTTCTCTAATAACTTCGCTATACTTGCAAGCTGCTCTTCCTTCATCTCTTCAGGTTTAAATTCAAACGGAAGTTTTGTAGTTTTTAACAATGGGACCACACAAATCTTCTCTGCATTCATGAATCCTAATTCAAACTGGACATGGTCATATACCGGGTTAAAAACACAAGCGGAAACATAGAATAAATATTTTCCATCCTGAGAGAATTCAGGTGTAGAATCAAACAACTCAGGATCGGTAACCTTTCGTGTTTTAAATGTCTTGACATCACATATCTTGATACCCCTCCTCCTTTGTGTGAAGTGAATATGATATGCAAGCCAATGACCGTCACTTGACCAGGATAATCCGCCAAGACTCATAAAGTCGCTTTTATCTACTAATTTATGCTTTTTCGTCTTTAAATTAATTAGGTAAAGTTCATATCTGTGATTGATAAGAGCAACGATATCTTCTTCGGGAGATATTTCAAGCGTGACAATTCTTCCCAAATCCCATGATGGAAGTTTAACCGGCGGTTTAGAATTATCATTATGAAAAATTACAAGCCTATCCTCTCCGTCCTCATCCGTAACTGCAAGAATTCTTTTCCCGTCCTTCATCCAGACAGGCAGACGATACCGTGAATCTCGTTTATCCCCGTTCTCAAAGACCGGACCTTCCCATAATTTTGTATTGAAAATCCGACCTCGGGCATTTACAGCAATGGAATTCCCGTCAAAAGATAATCCCGCATCCTGAAGATATCTCTCCGGATGAACATATTTCCTTTGAAGCTGAATCTTAGGACTGTAATAATTTATTTCTATCTTTTTTGACTGATTCTTATTTACTTCCAATATATATAAATCTCCGCCGGATTGATAAACAATTCTTTTCCCGTCGGTGGTTGCATTCCTGGCATAATACTCTTCATGGTGCGTATGCCTCTTTATCCCTTTACCGGTTGGTAAAACAGAATAAATATTCCCAATCCCTTCATGATCGGAAATAAAATAAATCCTTTCACCAATCCACATCGGCGAACTTATATTTGTTTTTAATGTATCAAGAAATCTGACAAATTTCCCGATGCCTTTATTGTCAATCCACAAATGCCCGGCTGTCCCGCCTCTGTAACGTTTCCAGCGCGCAGGGTCTCCGATATTCCTCCCTATTACAATTCCTTTTTTGGGACCAAATGCTATTTGTGAGGCGTCCCCAACAGGAAATTCTTTCGGACTCCCTCCATCCTTGGAAATTGTATAAATTCTCGACATCTTAGGATGCGCTTGGCCGGATGATGTCGAAAATAAAATTGACTTTCCGTCTCTTGTCCAGCCGACTACCTTTGTAAAAAAATGCCCCAAAAAAGTAAGCCTTTTTGCAGGGCCTCCCGTGAAAGGCATAACAAAAACCTCAGGCATTCCCTCTTCTGTTCCCGTAAATGCTATTTCCTGCCCGTTAGGTGAGATGAAGGGATAATATACCGGACCTAAATTCGAACTGAGTCGAATCGCATCACCGCCACTTGCCGGCACCTTCCAAAGATCATCCTCCGATACAAAAACCACCCAATCCCGATTGATTGTCGGATACCTGTAATACCCCTGATTAGTATTCATTTTCCATCTCCTTTATTTTTTGACTGACCGGTCAGTCAAATATAGTATAGCATAATTCTGAAACATTGTCAAGTAGAAATTAAAGAAATATTTATTAGCGAATTCGGATTGATTGAATAGAATAACGGTTGCCCTGCTTCTTCATGTCACATTCAAAGAAAAAACAATCCCTCTTCTGAATAAAATGCTCTATCATTATCATATCGCTTGGAATTATCTCTTCAGAAGAATCTTTTAATTTATCTAAAGAGAACCACTCTAAAAGTTCATCATCGTAATCAAATTCATCTTCAGAAATGAGTTCCATTTCACAGACATAAAGGAGAAAATGTTCTTTCAAATTATCTTCATCCCAAAGATGTTCGGAAACGAATCCCAGAAGTGATTTAAACTTAGTATTTAACCTGGTTTCTTCGTAGGCTTCTCTTTCCGCAGATCCTGAAAGGTGTTCTGCAATCTCTATCTTCCCCCCTGGCAGACCGAAATAATCAACATAATCTCCAAGAGTTCTTTTAATCAGGAGAATCTTCCCTTCTTTAATAATTACGTTAAGGACGATTGGCCTTACTATATCATCCATATTAATTCCCGAGATCCTTATAATTCAACAGCATAAAATCCGGCTTTATTCCCGTCTAGGATATAGGTGATCTCCTTAAATAATTTCTCAAATTTTTCTTGTGTTGGATTTGAAATTTTAAACTGGGTTTTCGTTCCCGTAGATGTTATTCCGAATATCCCGGTTTCAGTCTTTTCAATTGAAACAAACAGGTGAAGGTTATAAATAGCGTTTTCAAGTAAAATAAACATGTTAATCTCCTTTTTTTATCTTTTCTTGTTTTTTCTTTTTTTCTTTTATCTGTTCAATTTCAATTGGTTTCCATTTATAAAGATATCTTTTTACTTTCTTTGTAGATGTTTTCTCAAACTCTTCTTCTCTTATCTGGAAATCCTTTATCCTTTTAAAAACAGGGCTTTTTTCATTTACTTTATAAATTTCTTTTTTGATCATTTCTCTAATTAAGGCATCGCAGAATTCTATTTTATGATTCAGGCAATATTCTTCAAATGCTTCGTAGTTTGGAACGATTATCGCCTCAATTACCTCCCCGGAACTTACCGGGTCAGGAATTCCCCTAACCACGGATTCTAAAATAA
>JAQVHJ010000273.1 GCA_028696285.1 bacterium | reverse complement strand
ATTCTTCAAACTTCCGCGCTTCTGCGGTTAAATAATAATCCTTCTCACTTCCATACTTCTGCGGTTAAAAATCATTCTTCAAACTTCCGCGCCTCTGCGGTTAAATAATAATCCTTCTCACTTCCATACTTCTGCGGTTAAAAATCATTCTTCAAACTTCCGCGCCTCTGTGGTTAAATAATAATCCTTCTCACTTCCATACTTCTGTGGTTAAAAATCATTCTTCAAACTTCCGTGCCTCTGCGCTTAAATAATAATCCTTCTCACTTTTGCGATTCTGTGGTATAAAATTTATATTTTAGTTTCTTAAACTAAATCATTTCAGATTTAATATCTTCTGAATTTAGTAAACATCATATTTTGTTTACTACCCTTTTTATTTCTAAGATCCTTTTTGAGAAATTTAGAATCAAACCTAACTTTTTCCTTGTTGCTTTTAGATATGAAAGGGTTTGAGCTAAATGATTATCATTTATTTCTTTCACTGTTTTCAGTTCTAGAATTATTCTATCATCAACAAGAAAATCAAGAATATATCTACCAACATCATATTCATGGAACCTTACATCAATAACAACTTTTTCCTCAAATTTAATGCCATCTTTCCCCAATTGAATAGCTAAAGCATTCTGGTAGACTTCTTCCATAAAACCGGGACCAAGTATCTTATGAACAACAATTGCAGAATGTTTTACATTCCCGGATAATTTATTAATATCATCCATTTTATCGATTAAATAAGCCATTATCTTTCCTCACATAAATACAAAATCAGGCCTTGCAAACAAGCAGAGTAATATCAAAAATAAATCTGAAATGTCAAAGAGCAACCACAAAAACACAGATAATATTTATTTAACCACAGAATCGCAAAAGTGCAAAAAATCTTTTATTAACCACAGAAACTCAGAAAATAATATTAAAAGCATCAAATAACAAAGAACGATACATTTAATTAATTCTAACACATTTTTTATACAAAATCAAATATTTAAATATAATTGTTCTTTTTTATTATTGTTTTATTTTTTTGATCCGGTCGAGGACCGGCGGATGTGAGTAGTTCAGAAATACATAAAATGGATGGGGTGTCAGGTTCGAAAGGTTATCCTTCGCAAGATTTTTCAATGCATTAATCACTGCACCCTTATCATCCACATGCTCCGCAGCGAATGTATCTGCCTGGTATTCATTGTGCCTTGAAAACATCCCTGAAAAAATAGATAGAATCAACTCAACAGGCGAATATAAAAGTCCGAAGAAAATAAGGCCTGTATAAACTGAGATTTGATCCATGTAAAACGCGTCAAACAGGCCTTTATGCGACAGGAATATTGAGAGTAAATAAAACATTATACCTGAATGGATAATTCCTATTACAGTTCCTACCAAGACATGTTTCTTCTTATAATGTCCTATCTCATGCGCGAGAATAGCAACCAGCTCATCCGGTGAATGGTTATTGACTAATGTATCAAACAATGCGATCCGTTTCGTCTTTCCCAATCCAGTAAAAAACGCATTGGATTTCGATGATCGTTTCGAACCATCCATGATATAAATATTATCCAATGGAAATTCCGCCTTACCTGCAAAAGCCATTATCTTATCTCGAAGCTCTCCTTCTTCAAGAGGCGTGAACTTATTAAATAACGGCATAATCACTGTCGGGAATATTATCTGCATTATGAAAATAAAAGCAACTGAAATTACCCATGCGTATAACCAGGCCCAATCCCCGGTATATTCAAAGAATAATAAAATCGCACCCAATACAATCCCCCCTAATACCGCGCCGAGAATCAGAGCTTTAATCAAATCCATTATGAATATTTTAGCAGTAGTTTTATTGAACCCGAATCTCTCTTCAATTACAAACGTGGAGTAGATACTGAACGGAATTCCTAAAATCATTTTTAAAAATAGAAGCAAACCAATATAAACTAATCCCGTTAAAATTGAATTCAACTCAAAACCCCTGACAAATTTATCAAGATAGTTAAATCCCCCCAGAAACCAGAATCCCAATAAAATTATCAGGTTAAAAAGGTCAGTGATAAATCCGAATCTCGTTGTTACCCTTGTATATTCCTGTGATTTCTGATACTTATCCGCATCATAAACATCCTTAAACTCTTCCGGAAGCTCTGGCTTCAGCGCTTTCAGGTTCAGGTAATCCCCGAAGAAATCAAGAAAATACCCGATGATAATCGTTGCGAGTATTATTATTGAATAAATATTCATATTATAACGTCTTCAATTGACCTTCTATATATATTTTAAAATGTTCCGGCATCTCGCCTTTTTTCAGCGATTCCCCGTAATATTTCTTTGCCTTCTCATTCTCCCCGAGTCTTCTGTACAACTCAGCTATTGAATAATTCATAGAAGATATTTCATCATCCTTTGTCAGCGTCGGAAGACCCTTTTCATAAAACTCAACCGCCTTCTTCTGAAAGTAGCGTTCCTGATTAATCGAATCCATTATATCCTTTTCATACTTCGTATAATCTTCTGCCTTCAAACCACTCTTTACGGCCGGAAGAAGTTTAATGACTTCCGGGTTCTCACCGAATGTCTTCAGTAGGTAAATTGCGGCAAGTGCCGTATATGCCTTTTTATTCCCGGATAATCCCGAAACCTTTGCAGACAGTTCATATCCCCATTCCGTTCTTATTGCTGCGTCATTTCCTCTTTCATAGTCACCCTTACTCTTTCGGTGCTCCTCAAGTATATCATCAACTTCCTTCTGAACATCATCAGGTAGCATGTTACTCCACCAGATTAAACGGACTGCCCAGCTCCCTCTTAAATACTGGTCACCAATCCTTAAGTCGTCCTTCCCCGTAAGTATACAGGTTTGGGCAATCAGGTCATATTTAACATAAGCCGGAATCCTATCGTCCTTCATCTCAAGCAATGGTTTCAGCATCTTATCCTTCGTAATCTTTTGTTTCACTTCCTTCGGTATCTCCACATCCTTCCCAAAATCACCATAGTATCCTGAATAATAGCAGTTCGGGCAGGTTCCCGGGATCAATAGAATAGGCTGTGCACCACCGGCTCTTGAACAGAAATCCCAGTCCATACCTCCCAAATTATTAGTCGAACTCAAAACCTCAAGCTTCACCGTACTTCCGCATGCAGGGCACTTAACCTCTTCCTGGTGACTAGTAGTCGCAAAAACACCAAGTAAAATCAGCATAGCAAAATTAACCGAAAGAAGAAATTTCTTCATCTTAAACTCCTTTTTAAAAAACTTAATTTAATTTTACCATGAATAAACATGTTTGTCAATATCTTTGGTGCCAGACTCAGCTTTGAACACTTTGTTTTTAATCTTTAATCGGAATATAAAGATGTGATTGATGCTTCGCTTGTAAATGACCAAATTCAACATAAGTAAGTTTTTAGGCATTTTCGCAATTGCGAAAATGCAAAATAGCAACCATATTAAATTAAAACATTCATTTGTAAAAATCAACAAAATAAATAAATGCTTAATGGATTTTTTGACTTATAATTAGAGCCCTCTTTTCAATGTCACGTTTTCTCAATTGAGAAAACGTGACATCGTTAGATTTCATCAGTTAGAAGGCCGTTTATGGATTATCTCCTGCATACAAATCTGTATCTTTTTTATTACAATTTTATGGTAATTATTTTGTTCGGATCTTTTATTCGTTTAAGTAAATACCATCTTTTCGAAGTGTTTGGGACTTGGCACGGTTCATGCCCCTATTACGGTAAACGGGGTAAGATGATTTGTATATTCTGATTCAGAAACAAGACATCTTAAACAAAAAAAATAAAAATCTACTACTCCTTTTCAGGTACGATGCTCTTTGATTGAAATCTTATAAATGTTCTTGCATTGGTATTTTTCTATTGCAAATATGAGATTTTTCTGATATAATTCAATTATTGATAGTTAAAAAGGAGGAAGATATGCGTTTCTCAAAGCTTGGTCCGGTTGTTTTGGTTATTCTTATTGGTTTAGTTCAGATGGGTTGGGGTATTTCGGATGAGGAGGAATCTTTCAGGTTATATGTTTCGGGTATCAATAATATTGATGAAGGCAGGTTTGACCTTGCCATTCAGGATTTCAATGATGCCCTGGAACTGAAATCTAATTCTGCAAGTTATTGTATTGCCCGGGCTATTGCATACGGAAAGACCGGGAAATATCACCTGGGAATAGACGACCTG
>JAQVHJ010000272.1 GCA_028696285.1 bacterium | reverse complement strand
TCGGAAAACCCAAAGTAATCGAGGTAATTACCTTTGATATCTCTGAAAAGGAATTTTTAAAGTACTGTAAAAGTCTCGAAGTTCATTCGAATCACCCGTTAGCAAAAGCAATAATGGAATATTCAGAAACCAAAGAAACGGATTTATTTCCTGTTGATAATCTTGAGGAGAAATCTGGTAATGGAATTGCCGGATCGGTAAATAATAAGTTGGTATTTATAGGAACCGATGCATTTCTGAATGATAACCAAATCAGCACTCAAAAACAAAATACCGTTTTTAAAACACTCGAAGAAAAAGGTGAAACGGTTTTACTCTGCGCAATTAACGGATTAGTTTCAGGAATCATCGGGATTCGCGATGACTTGAAACCGGAAAGTAAGGAATTTATTCGACTGCTGAAAGAGAAAGGGATTGCAGTCATTATGCTCACCGGTGATAATGAAAAGACTGCTTCTGTAATTGCTTCTGAGCTTGGTATTACCGATTTCCAAGCAAGGGTTCTGCCTGAAAATAAAAATAAAGTTATCAGGAAACTTCGGAAGGAAGGAAGGAAAGTTGCAATGGTCGGTGACGGAATAAATGATGCCCCCGCCCTTGCTGTTGCAGATATCGGTATTGCTCTCGGCTCAGGAACAGAAGTCGCCCAGGAGACCGGGGATATTATCCTTGTCCATAACAGGTTGTTAGATGTTTTCCGGGCAGTTAGACTGGGTGAAAAAACATTGAATAAGGTAAAACAGAATCTATTCTGGGCAATGGTTTATAACACAATAGGAATTCCAATTGCTGCTGGCGTTTTCTATCCGTTCTTTCATTTGCTGCTGCGCCCCGAAATCGCAGGCTTGGCTATGGCTCTGTCATCTGTGTCTGTTGTTACAAACTCGATATTATTATCTAATTTTTCGAAGAATAAGATTTGGGATAAATACTTATCCAAGTAGATCAATCACCATTCCATAAAAATCTTTTTAAATCAATCCGATCATCCCATGAAAACTCAACCCCTTCTTTCTCAAGAAGTGCCTTTTGAATAATATACCCTTCCCCCTTTAATGAAATTCTTCCTGAACTGTTTATTACTCGATGCCATGGAAGACCTTCTTTTTCAGTGCAGGAATGAAGTATATACGCAACTTGGCGTGAAGCAAGATGATTCCCCGAGATGGCAGCAATTTGACCGTAAGTGGCAACCTTGCCTTTAGGTATCTTTTTTATGTTTTCTATGACTTCTTTAGAAAAAGACTTTTCTTTCTTCATTTTACATTAAATAAAAATAAATCTGGTCAAGAATCAGGAAGGTCTGAAGCGCTCTTATCTTTAAAAATATCTCATTCTCTATATCCATATTTGTAGGAACTATATTTGATAAATCAAGCTTGTCCTTCTCGAATTTAAATACAGCAAAAACAATCTCCTTTAAATATTTGTAATAGTAATCAGGAATATATAATGAATCTTTATGCCCTATTTTTGTTTTCCCACGCTCTATTAAATATGTAAGAAGATAACTCATGCTGATGTTTCCGCTCTTCCCTGTTTCTCGGGCATATTGCGCCTTGATAACCTCTTCAATTTGTGATAATAGAATACTTAAACAATTTAAATATCCCTCTGAGGTACCACGAAGGTAATGACCGATGCCTTCCTCTATCAATTCCTGCTTATCTGCAAATACAGGGTTCTCCCACCATTTAAAAGAAATAATGTCAATTCTCGTTTTTTCAAATTTGGAAAGAAAATTATTTATTTGATTATTGAAATTATGCGGTTCTTTATATAATGAAATTAAATGATCAAACTCCTCGCCTATTAATTCAACAAAAGGAAACCACCCGTCAATCATCATCTTCATAAATTCAACATTCGTTTCATTGGTCTGATAAATATAATCCAGTTTCATTCTTCGTATTAAAAATGCAATTCTGCTGCTTACCCAATCTAGGTCAAGGATATTAAAAGGATCTATATAAAAAAATAAACCGAATTTCCAATTCTCCTTAAAACAGAAAAATATTTTATCTTCAGGTTGAATTATTATCTCAGGAAAATTTATACCATAAAGTTCACGAATTAGCCCGGTCTTTTTATCAAAAGGATCAATCTCTTCCCCCGCTTTATTCCAATACTCAATCTTAATTTCATTCGTATAAATATGTGCACTGAAATCTGAATGGCAGACAATCAAAAGTTGATATATTGAATTGATTGAAATTTCCAATGGATTTAAAAATACATTTCGAATCTTCTCCATATATTTCAAAAATCGATTATCATCCGAAGTTAGAAGTGCTTCGGATATAATCTCGATCATCTCGCCTGAACCTGCTGAAGGTGCAAAAAAACCCTCCAAATTCCTTAAAGATTCCACATCCTTCAAAATTAGTCCGGTTGGCGGTACAAACACCTGTTCTACTGGTTTTAACAGCTTCTTTTTACGATCTTTTATTTTCTTTTTCATAACCTTTTCCGATTTTTTTATATTATATAACACTTTTATAGAAAAATCAAATAAAAAATAGGGACGGTTCTTTCATTTTTAACAATATTATGTTTACTTCAAAAATTTGCCTTAATTTAATCTTTAAAAGTAAATTCTTAAATTAATATGTAATGAAGCAAAACAATAATTTAATCTATTATCCTATCTGATATCTTGCCAATGATGACCGCAATACTTGCATTTGTAATTATACCTGTAGACTATCCTCCTGCTTTCGGAAAGGACAGTATTCCCTCTTTCATCACGTAGATACGAAGTGTTTTTCTCTGTAGAATAATATGTTTTCTTTTGAAGCTTTGCCCCATAAAATCTTTTGCATTTCGGACATCTATACAAAATTAATGTTATTGCAAAGTATATAATTCCAACAATTACTAAAAATATTGAAGTTCCAACAGGGAAATGCAGCCAAACAAATAAAGTAATTGAGAGTATAACCAGAATAAAAATCGTTATAAAGAAATATTTGAATATTTTTCTAAATAAACGGACTCTCTCTTCTTTACCCTTCTTCTTTTTTTCATGTTCTATTGATTTTTCCATGTTATCTTCATATCTCCTGTTTTTTTCATCTAATATCATATCGATTTCATCTTGAGAAAAACCCATTTCTAATAAAAGCATTTGTGCAAATTCAGAAAGTTCCTGAGACCTATTCAATATAATCTCTCGTAAGTATTCCTTAATCCTTTCTTTAATTAAAATATCAAAAAAAATCATCTCTTTATCTTTTAATTTCTGATAAAATTTCCCTGCAAGTAAAATTTGATCATTGCTTCCATTTTTTAAATAATTCAATATGATGTCTTTAATAATTGATTTTTCATCTTCATTTAATCTCTTGAAAGCTTCATGAGAAGCATTAAATAATATTTCAGAGTCCCAAACTAAACCTTGAATTATTAAATACAAAACATCTTTATCTCTTCTTTTCAAATTCATGATATCTTTTATGACTTCCACTTTTTTATTCGCATCACCGGAATCAAAATCATGAATAAGTGAATTAATTTTATTTACCAAATCTTGTACTCCTTTCTCGATAAAACTCTTTTAATCAAATACAAATTAATTATACTTAAAAAATACTGAAAAGTCAAGTGAATGAAATGCGATATTTTAATGGATTTTGACCTTCCCAATATATGGTAAGTTATAGACGAAAATGTAAAAAATGAAAGAGCCGTCCCTGTTTTTTTTAAGAGGGGGAGAAATAATGCGAAAATGCTTGAAATATGGGGGTATTTATGGTATAATTGAGAAAATTTGGAAAAGAAAATGGAATTTAATGTTGTAGAATTTACTCCTAAGGGTTTTGATGATCCGTTTCTGGAGGAGTATATTAAGGTTGGTTTGGCTTCTGATCAGGAGATTTATCCGACTGACCCTGTTCCTTCGATGGAACGTTGCAAGAATGATATTCTGAATCAGCATCCTCATTGGAGTCATCCGCGCTGGTTAGCTTTGGAGAAAAAAACGAACAGGGTGTTAGGATTTGCTTTTCTTGAATATAAGAATGAGAATTCACCTGATTATTCAGATGAATCCCATATTGCATATTTTGATATTCAAGTTTTACAAGATTTCCGAAGGAATGGGATTGGTACATCATTACTTCGAGCTCTTTCAAAGGGAGCGAAATCATTAGGAAAGATAAAGCTTATGGGGGAGTACACCTTAGACTCCGGGAGAAATTTTTCAGAGAGATACAACC
>JAQVHJ010000271.1 GCA_028696285.1 bacterium | reverse complement strand
ATCTTCTCTGCGTCCTCAGCGTCCTCTGCGGTGAAAATCACATTCAATTGCTTCATAAGTATCAATCGCTTTTTGGTTCGATATATCTATATTAATTTAAAATCAACTAAGTAAATTTTCATCCTTCTGCGATTCTGCGGTTAAAAATCTTCTCTGCGCCCTCTGCACCCTCTGCGGTGAAAGTCACATTCTATTTCTAACTAAGTATCGCTCGCTTTCTGATTCAATATATTTTATTTACCTTAAAATCAAATAAGTAAATTTTCATCCTTCTGCGATTCTGCGGTTAACAAATCTTCTCTGCGTCCTCTCCCGATTTCGTGGAACCTTCATCGGGACTGCTCGCCGTTAAACTATATGCTCGCAGTGCGAATTAAAACCTCTGCGGTGAAAAATACATTCAATTGATTATCAAGTATCAATCGATCTAAACATCCGCGTCATAAGCATAAATGCAATATTCCCAATTTTAAATTTTCAATCTAAAATCTTCAATTTTAAATGCGAAGCAGTTCTTCTCTGCGTCCTCAGCGCCCTCTGCGGTGAAATATTACATTCAATCGCTTCATAAGTATCAATTGATATTTGGTTCAATATATCTATATTAATTTAAAATCAACTAAGTAATTTTCATCCTTCAGCGATTCCGCGGTTAAAAATCTTCTCTGCGTCCTCAGCGTCCTCTGCGGTGAAAATCACATTCAATTGCTTCATAAGTATCAATCGCTTTTTGGTTCGATATATCTATATTAATTTAAAATCAACTAAGTAAATTTTCATCCTTCAGCGATTCTGCGGTTAAAAATCTTCTCTGCGCCCTCTGCAGCAAAACAATCCTTTCTTAATTCCGCGATTTGTCATTAAATATAAAAACTGTCTTTGTTATTTACGTCGGAAAGAAATTATTACTTCCTTCTTTACAATTGTAACATTACAATGGCTTCCGATAGGAATAATATTAAATGGAGATAGATGCCCGAATTTAAACCCTGTAAATATCTGTATTCCGGTTCTCTTCGAAAGCGCGCTAAAAACTTCCCTTAAATCCGCGCTTTCAGCTCCGGGTCCTTTTAAACAGAAAAACATTGACTTTACTCCGGTTAAAATTCCTGATTGTACAAGATGATTTAACATTCGGTCTATTCTGTACACCTCTTCATTAACATCTTCAAGAAATAAAACACATCCCTTTAAATCCGGTTGTTCCGGAGTCCCAAGAGTATTTTGAAGTAATGTTAAACAAGATGCGAATGATATACCATTAATAATATTGTCTCGAATCTTTGAATTGTTTTTAACCGAGTATTTTAAATCGACCTGACCTAATCTCTTAAAAAAATCTAATAAATCCCTTATTAAAGCGTGATTATTAACATTAAAATCAATCCCCGGCATAGGCCCGTAAAATGTGATCAAGCCACCCAAATTAAAGATTTTTGTATGGATCATTGAAGCGTCGCTGTACCCGCAAAATATCTTCCGGTAACGAATAATTTCCGATACGGATAATTTATCTATAATTCTCCCGCAGCCATATCCCCCGCGAATAGTAAATAAAGCCTTCACTTTCTTATCACTGGCCATACTGTTAAAATCCTTTATCCTTAGAGCATCGGGGCCGGAAAAATATGTAAATGTTTTACTTATATCCGGAAGTAAAAGATTCTTGAATCCATTTTCATTAAATATCCGAACCGTTCGCGTCAACATTCTTTTAGACACAATTCCTGCAGGAGCAGGAAATCCGATCATATCTTTCTCATCTAATCTATTTGGAAGAAAATATATCGTTTCATTTCTTTTCATTCGAAGATCTTCCCAGGATTTAAAATTTTATTCGGATCAAATGCCTGTTTTATCCTCATCATTAATTTAATCTCTGCTTCGCTTGTTGAAAGTAAAATATAATCCTTCTTCACATATCCAATACCGTGCTCCCCGGATATTTCACCGCCAATCGCAATTGCAGCTTTAAATATCTTCTTTTTAATTAGAGGAAGGTTCTCATCCCATTCCTCTGTACTCTTCGCAGCTTTTAAAATATTTACATGCACATTCCCGTCACCGGCATGGCCAAAATTTGCAATCCTTACATTGAACTCCGACGCTATCTTATAAACCTCTTCAACAAATTCCGATATCCTGGAGCGGGGAACGACAACATCCTCCACATCAACAATCGGGGATAATGCCTTTAATGAATCCAGAAGGCATCTTCTCCCCTCCCATAACCGGGCTCTATCCTGTTGAGTATCTGCAACAGCAATATCATACGCGCCGTGCTTTTCACAGATATTCCAGATCTTTTCATAATACTCTTCCGTTGATTCCTTATTTACCCCGTCCAATTGAATAATTAACTGAGCCGATGCATCCTCGAACTGAACGGGTTTCCCGATATATTCTCTATATGCCAAGATAGATTCCCTATCTAAAAACTCGATAGTTGATGGAATTATCTTGTGTCTTATAATTTCCGAAACAACACTAATCGCATCCTTAAATGTCTTAAAAGGAACCAGTAAATCAGATACAAAACCCGGCTTTGGTAATAACCTGAGGATTATTCTTGTTATCAATCCAAGCGTTCCTTCTGAACCGATTAATAACCCGATCAAGTTATATCCGGTTACATCCTTAACTAACTTCCCTCCCAAAGAACAAATCTCACCTGTCGGGCTTACAAATTCTAAACCGACTACATAGTCTTTTGTCGTTCCATATTTTACCGCGCGGGGGCCGCCGGCACATTCCGCTAAATTCCCTCCTATAGAACAATTATCCAAAGAAGCCGGATCAGGAGGATAAAATAAATCATGCGCTTCTACATATTTTTGTAGTTCTCCGGTGATAACACCCGGTTCCAATTCTATCATTAAATTCTCTTCATCTAATTCTATTATCTTATTCATTCTTTCAAAGGATATCACACACCCCCCATAGACCGGAAGAGCTCCGCCGCTCAAACCGGTTCCTGCCCCTCGAGGTGTAACAGGAAATAAATATTTATTTGCAAGCTTCATGAGTTTGGAAATCTCTTCGGATGTCTCAGGAAATACCACCACCTCCGGATAACAATTGATCCCCGAAACCTCATCATGTGAATAGTCCTCAAACCTTTCTCTCTCAGAAACAATCCGTTCACTTGGAAATATCTCTGAAATCTTTTGGAGAATCTCTGAATCAATCTTCCGATACATAACCACCTTCAATTTATCTCAATTTTATCATAATATTCCCTCTAAATCAAGTCTATATTTATATTACCACTTAACACCAATCACAGTTCACTTCTTTTGCATTCATTTTTCGAATCACGGTTCACGAATCTCGATGTATATCTTAATAATTAAATTACATTACTTATACTGACTTAGTATCATTCGCACTTTGGTTCTGTATATCATTTTCCCCTGAAAATTAAATAAGTAAATTTTCATCCATCTGTGATTCCGCGGTTAATAATCTGTTTATATTGAAGTATTAATTACTAATGATACGGGCGAAGACCCTTCGCCCCTACAATACCTATTATATGATTTTTTTTCTTTTCTCTTACAAGTCTCGTACAAGTCCCTGTCCGTAAAATTCAACACTGTTGAATTTTCAGTTCGAGTTCGAGTTTCAAGTTTGAAACAAATATATTTTCTCCATGATCTCCGTGTCTCTGTAGTAAAATAAATTCTCTGCGAACTCTGCGTCCTCTGCGGTGAAAAAATAGTTTTCTTTCGAATCACGGTTCACGAATCACGAATCACGATTATACCCTTCATGTGCTTCCCCGAATCTGTGGAATCTCCATCGGGACTGCTTTGTTAGTGGTAGGTGGAGGGTGGGGGGTGGAGTGTGAATTGAATGCTTAAAAGATTTATCTTAAGCTCTCAGCATGAATCTTATCTTCATGGTAAAAAATCTTTCATATTTCGGATCACAGCTCACATTTTCCATCATCACTCTCCACTCTCCACCTTCCACTCTCCACTATGATAAAAATGAAAGAACCGTCCCTGTTTTTTTATTGATTTATATTAATAATTATGATATAATAGTAAAATATGAAGGAAGTTTATATTTTGAGTCGGTTAAAATTTCATTTTATCATGTTTATTCTTGTTATTTTAGGGGTTTCTTCAATTACTTGCAAGGGGAACCGGGAAGAGCCGGATGGAAAGGATGAGAAGCCGCTTATTAAATTAGATTTGAAGCCTGAGGATAAATTAATC
>JAQVHJ010000270.1 GCA_028696285.1 bacterium | reverse complement strand
ATCATTGAAATATTTTAAAGTGGGGTCATCAAAAATATTTAAATACTGATTTATAATTTTTTTCCCGACCATATCCTTAAACGTTTCAGCTTCCTTAACAGACCGTATTCTCTGGCTCTCGAGACGATGTCCCAAAACTTCATGGAAGAAAACTCCTGCTGCAGGTGCCATTATGAGAACGGGTCCTGAGTAAGGATCAACGATAGGTGCGTTCTGCATCTTTTGAAGTAAGTCACATTTTTCCTTGATAAGTTTTACAAAATCATCCGCGGAAGGAAAGTCTTCCTTTACAAAACCATGAAGGACAAATCCATTTGAAAGATTCATTCCGTCTTCCGCTTTAGTTTCAACAGTTACAATAATGGAGATACGGTCACCTGAGAACTGTATCTTCCTTCCTTCGGAATCCATGAAATAGCGTTTGTTATGGTCATAAGTAAAAATTAAACTTGCAGAGAGGAGGAAAGGGTAATTCTTAAGCTCCTGTGCTCCGGCATTAATATAACTATCCCAATATTCCTTATCTACTGATGGCTCTGTCTCTTCCAGAATAAGGGATTTCACTTCTTCCTGTGTGAAATCTTCAAGGTCCTTATCTTCCTTGACCTTAGCTTCCGTTTTTTCCTTGCTTTTCTTTTTTGTATATTCAATTACTGCTTTTTTATAATTGACATCTGTCAGAAGCCAAAGGGCATGCCTTAAAGCTTTTTCATTATTGTCATAGGGAACAATGAGGCCTGATGTTATATTTTCAAATTTAGTGATTTCCGGATCGTAGAAATCGCGTTCAGACGGATGAACGAAATTATCATATTTATAATCACCAACCCTTACATCTGCGAAAACAAGGCGTAGATTCATTTCATACTGGTCGGTCTTTGCCCCGATACCGTATTGAGTAGTATAGGAATATGAATCCTGAATAAGGTAAGATAGGAAGTATAATTTCGGGGCTGAATCATCTATCTTCAGCGAAGAAATGGACCTGTTAATCTCGCCTTCCATCGCCTTGAAGATGACGGCATTTTCCGTTCCCTCCTTATATTCAGCAGATTTCACAAGCGGCTTTAAATCAACAACTATCTTGGGTTTGATCTTTCCGCAGCCCGGAAGGAGAAGCAGAATGACAATAATTGGGAGTAATAATCTGAACAGCTTAGACATTAAAACCTCCGTTTTTTTATTCTATTCAATACCAGGATTGAAATATTTTTTTCCGCCGGAAATGGAGCTTATCTCCTGAGTGATCTTTTCGAAATCGGCGGGGTTATGTACAAAATCAATATTATTTGAGTTGATAACTAAGAGGGGGGAAGACTCATAGTGGAAAAAGAAGTAGTTATATGCCTGGTTCAATTCATCAATATAAGAAGGATCAATATTTTTTTCAAACTCCCTTCCCCGTAATTTAATCCGCTCCAAAAGAACATCAGTACTTGCCTGAAGGTAGACGACCAAATCAGGTTTCGGGATCTTCTTCACAAGAAGCCGGTATATCTTTTCATATAACGATATTTCTTTCTCAGAAAGATTCAGGTATGCAAATATCTTATCCTTCTCAAAGATATAATCAGTAAATACTGTCTGCTTAAACAGGTCAAACTGCATCAAATCCTCTTGCTGATGATACCTTGAGAAAAGGAAAAAGATCTGTGTCTGGAATGCAAGCTTCTGCTTGTCCTTATAAAAGTCAGAGAGGAAAGGATTCTTTTCGACAATCTCCAGAACAAGTTTTCCGTTCATCTTTTCCGAGAGCATGGTTGCAAGAGAGGTCTTTCCAACCCCGATTACTCCTTCAATAGCAATATGTTTTCCTTGAAGAATCAATTTTATTTCTCCATTCTAATTTTTATCAGCAAATCTCTTCGTGAGAACGCCATTCTTTTCACCAACTAATCTCCGCATTAAAATTTTTACTTCACCGTTCGCGACCACAGTTTCAGGAATCCCAAATACTTCCTTCCCTTCATAAGGACAATAATCAACAGGATGGTTCTGTGTCCTTTTTGAAAGGATTGCCTTCTCGTCAGGATTAAACAGGAATAGATCCGCAATGTAACCTGGAGCGATCTTCCCGCGCCGGGTTAAGCCGAATATCTTTGCCGGATTCTCAGACATGAGTTTGGATATCTTTTCAATCCCTATTTTTCTTTTAACATGGCCTTCTGTATAGATTACGGGAAAACTGAACTCAGTTCCCGGCATCCCGAAAGGTAAGTTCCGAAAATCGTTCCGTCCAAGTTTTTTCTGTTCTGAATTGAATGAACAATGATCTGTTGCGATTGTATCAAATACTCCTTGTTTTATCATTTCCCACATTCCTTCTTTATCTTCTTTTCTCCTGACCGGTGGGCAGGTTGCGAATAATTCAGCATCTTTTCCATTGAATACATCAGAGTTAATTGACAGGTATTGGGGACAAGTCTCGGCAAACACCTGTATTCCGCGTTGCTTCGATTCCCTGATTATCTCTGCGCTTAATAGGGAACTCACGTGAACAATATATAACTTTCCGTTTGCATACTTATTCAGGAATATCATTCTGTTGATTGCTTCTGCTTCAGTGAAATCGGGCCTGGAAATGGGATGAAATTTTACTTGAGTCTTTTTTTCTTTCACAAGTTTCCCGGTTAATAGATTGATCAGATCATTATTTTCACAATGTACTTCAACTATCCCGCCTTTCTGTCCGAGTTTTGAGAGAGCATCAAACACCTGTGAGTCATCAGAGAGCCACCCCTTATCACGGTAAATGAGAAACATTTTAAATGAAGGGAATCCGGATCTCAGCAGGTCAAGCGCTTCCTTTTCTGTTTTTAAATTCCAGTCAGTAATTCCCGCATGAAAAGAGTAATCAATATATGAATTGTTCTCTGCTTCTGCTGCTCTCTGCTTGACAGATTCCTTCAGTGAATTTCCCTTTACCTGTAATGAGTAGTCAATAAAGAATGTAACTCCGCCGTATAATGCAGATAATGACCCGGAAGAGAAGTTATCTGCGGTTTTGTATTTTCCCTGCTGAAGAGAGAAATGGGTGTGCGCATCAATTATCCCGGGTAAGGCAATTCTGCCTTTAGCATAAATAAACTCAGTATCTTTTTCAGGTGATTTGAGATTTTTACCGAATTTCTTAAATACCCCGTTTTCAATCAAGATATCTGTCTTTACGAGTTTATCTTCAATTAATGCCCGGGCATTAATTATTATTATTTTTCTCTTCTTCTTCAACTTTCAATTCCTTTTCATCTTGGAACTCAATGATAATCTCATCCTTCTTCGCTTTCTTCAGTTCCTCTCTTGCAATCTTTTCAATATAGAACCGGTCTTCATTGATCAGGTTGATTGTCTCTTCTAATTTCGCATTCTCTTCCTCCAATTGCTTTATCTCGGATTCTAGCTCTGCTATCTGGTTCTTTAACTGGAGGAAATGCCGTATATTTCTGTCTCCGGTAAAGAATGCAAGAACAATTAAGGAAAGGAATATTATGGCAATTATTATTCCGATCCTCTTTTTTATCTTTGAAGAATCATCTGTCTTAAAAACAATATTATCTTTGAGCATTCCCGGTTTTTACCTGTGTCTTAGGTTATAGAAAGCATATAAACCTGCGAATCTCCCTGTATCATTGAGATATTCTTCAATTCTTAATAATTGATTGTACTTTGCAATTCTTTCTGTCCTGCTCGCAGAGCCTGATTTGATCTGGCCTAAATTAAGTCCGACAACCAGATCCGATATAGTTGTATCCTCTGTCTCCCCTGAACGGTGTGAAACTACGCAGGTGTACCCGGCTTCTCTTGCCATCTTTATCGTATCAAGTGTTTCTGAAAGGGTGCCAATCTGGTTTAGTTTAATTAAAATTGAATTAGCAATTCCGAGTTCAATGCCTTTTCTTAATCGTTTAATGTTTGTTACGAACAGGTCATCCCCCATTATCTGTATTCTGTGTCCCAACCTTTCGGTCATCTCCTTCCATCCATCCCAGTCATCTTCAGCAAGGCCATCTTCTATGGAAATGATCGGATATTTCTTTATTAAATCTTCATAATAACTGATCATTTCTGATGAACCGAGTTCTTTGTTTTCACTTTTAAGTATATATTTATGTTTTTCCTTACTGTAAAATTCAGATGCTGCAGGGTCTAACGCTATATAAATATCTTCTCCCGGGTTATAACCTGCCTTCTCAACTGCTTGGACAATGATTGATATTGCATCTTCATTTGATTTAAG
>JAQVHJ010000269.1 GCA_028696285.1 bacterium | reverse complement strand
CGGATGGGAATTGAAGGGAACAAGATGAAATTTACTTGGTTGATATTAAATAAGAAAAATATACTGAACCAAAGAGCAATTGCTACTTAGTATGCAGAATAATGTGATTTTTCACCACGGAGAGGTACCTCACATTCGTTCTGGATAAACTCCGTACGCAGAGAATATTAAATATTTAAATATTAGAAATAGAAATACGAATAGAATTAGACGGCTTCGTTTGAATTTTGTTATTAAAACTATTTCTGTTTCTATTTCTGGTGTTAAAGGAATTAAAATACATAAAAAGGTGCCGGCCTAGGAGTTAGGAGTTTGTAATATTAAATCAGTCCCAGAACCAGTTCTAATTCCTCATAAAATAATATTTAAATCTTAGAAATAGAAATACGAATAGAATTAGACGGCTTCGTTTGAATTTTGTCTTCAAAACTATTTCTGTTTCTATTTCTGGTGTTAAAGGAATTAAAAGTGGAAAGTGGATAGGATTATATTTTTTCAATAAATACTAAAAATGTTACATTACTTTAATAACCAATTTAACCATCATAAAAAAAAAGCCCCCTCAGGATATCTCCTGAAGGGGCTCAATAAAATTAGTTCAAGAAAATATTAATATACTATCTCAACAATTATCTTTCCGGTAATACTGCTGTCGAGTTTTAATTGCTTAAATACCTTTTCCAAATCTGATTCGGAAAATTTATCGCTCTTTTTATCCGAAAACTTCACTGATTTCACGACTCCATTCTGAATCTCCAGTTCAACCTTCACCTTGGAAAGATTCCATTCCTTAAATAATTTTTCCAAATCGGTCTTTAACTGCTTTTCTATTTCTCTCTCAACTTGAGAACCTGAAACACCTGAAGGAACAATTGTTTGTGAAATAAAGATTTCTCTTTTTACAGATGCTTCATTATAACCATATTCATCTTCATCTCTTTCCCCGGATGTCGGCATTGGTTTTGGAGCCGGTAAACTGAATTTCATTCCCGGTTTAATCTTTCTTCCTGTTGATACCTTTGTTTCTTCCTGAACAGCAAGATCACTCACACCTTCCGGAAGGGGTAACGGCTGTTTAACAGTTACTACTTCACCGGTATCCCTGATAACCTTATCAACCGCAACGAAAGACGTGTATTCTGTCATTAAGCTGTATTCAAGACCGAGTTCCGTGATCTCTTTCGATACCTCAACCCCGACTGTTGAATAGTCGCCGAGTCGCGCGATCTTCTCACGTGCCCAGAGATACATTAATGCTTCATTATCCTTGCTTGCCAGATTCGGATATATCGTAAATTCCTTCTGATATTTTCCTGAAGGCGTATTACCTGTAATAATAATTTGTCCATATGCATGCTTATACTTCCCGTAGAATACCAACGGCCTGTCTGCAAATAGATCCGGCATCGCTACGGGTTCAACATCGTATGCATCGAAGCCGGTAAACTTAACCTTAATATCAGTAAGTATCGGCGATTTGATATAATCAATGAATTTTGCAGCAACATCTTCCGCTTCCTTCTCCGATGTTGCGATAAACGGTACTCCCTTTCCTACTCTCGCCATCCCTTCAATTAAATAGCGGTTAACACTCGTTCCTATTCCGAATGAGAAAACATTCATCTCATTCATCTTTTCAGTTATGATGTCAAATGTTTTCTTCTCAACGGATACATAGCCGTCTGTGGCAATTACCACTATCCTTGACATCCCTTCCTTCTTCGGAAGTTTAACTGTTCTTTCAAGTGCCTGTAAAATCTGGGTACCACCCCCCCCTTCAACCTTATCAAGCATGTCCATTGCCTTCTGAATATTTCCCTTCGTTGCCTGAATCGGGGTTTCGGAAAGACCCTTTGAACCGCCGGAGAAGAAAAGAATATTAAAATAGTCTTCCGACCTTAAACTTTCCAATAACTGCTTTATTAATTTCTTCGTAATCTTAAGCGGGAAACCGTGCATTGAACCTGAAACATCTATAACAAAAACATATTCCCTCGGTGGAATATCCTTCGGATCAACTCTCTTGGGGGGCTCCATCATAACCAGGAAGAAATTTTCCTTCTTCCCGGGATACATTAAAATACCCGATTGAATCGCATCGCCCTGGAGATTATACCGGAGGATGAAATCCTTATTACCTTTATTTTTCTGTTCGGGTTCCAGTGAAACCTCTACTGCACTCTGGTTAATATTCTTGACAATGACCTTATGTGAATCGCACCATACACGTGAAATGGGGATTCCTGTCTCAAGCTTCACCTTAATATCAAAATTATATTTGGGAGCATCACCTTCATGTGTATATGGTGTGCTGACCCATTTATCCTTTCCCTTTAAATCCTTCTTGTCAGATTCCCCGGTATATCTCGGCCCGACAACTGTCGGGAATACAAATTCATAGATACCTTCCTCGGGTACTATGTTCTCAATGTAACTGACGGTTACTTCCACTGTATCACCCGGCATGATATTAGCCACTTTCATCTGGAAAACATTCGGTCGCTCCTGTTCAAGCAAGGATACGACCTTCCCGTCCTCCTTCGCCTGTTCATAGATCTTCTGGGCTTTCTTCTTTTCATTGATCTCCGCTTCAATGATGCGGGTACCAATCTTCATACGCATGGCATAAATGGCGGATTGGGTGCCGAGCGGGAAAACATAAACCGCTTCAATGGTCTTATTTCCGTCATTTTTATAGACCTGTGTCAGCTCAACCTCTGCAATCATTCCGGCTATCTTGACATCAGCCTTTGTTTCAAGCAGAGGAAAATTCTCAACACCTGATTTATCTTCAATCGCGAAATATGGCCCTAACTTCTCTTCAATCGGATCCTTATCCGCATACGCGAAGAGCGTGAAGACAGCCAGGATTAGAAACACCAGAACGCTAAGTCTTTTCATCTCTCACTCCTGTTATTTTATTAAGAATGTCATTTTAATCTCACCGGTAACCGGCATAGACGGACTCATCTTTTTGAAAATCTTTTCAAGTTCCGACTGATTAAATTTATCACCCTCGAATTTATCGGTCTTGATATTTTTAATGGAACCGTTATCAAATTCAATTGTCAGGGAAAGCATTTTCAGATGATTCTTCTTCATCCAATCTTCAAGGTCCGCGGCAATATCCTTCTCCATCGCCTTAAGGAGATCTGCCAGATATGAAGCATGAACCTTCCCGTCCAACTCATCAAGCCATAATCCCGTCTGCTTCCCTCTAACATAATACCCATGTCCCGAAGTAACCGGAACCTCTGTAACAGTACGCTGAACATTTGTTTCCAATGGCTTGATATCTGTTTTAGATAATTTCATACATTCAACAGTTATATTTTCTTCAGATGAATTCCTATTTACTGATCCAGGTTGTGTTTGAATAGTTCCTCCGAAAGTACCCGTGTAAAACTGGTCTCCTACAGCAAGGTTGCTGACTCCTTCGGGTAAGGGTAACGGCTGCTGTACGGTAACTACTTCACCCGTTTCTTTAATAACCTTATCAACCGCGACAAATGATGTGTATGCGGTCATTAAATTATATTTCAGACCGAGCGCAGTTACTTCCTTCTTAACTTCTTCTGATTCCTTATTATAATCCGAGATATTTGCTATCTTCTCACGCGCCCATAAATATTGGAGTCCTATGTTTTCCGGATTCTCGGAATAATCACTTAATGAGAAACTTCTTTCATACTTTCCCGAAGCTGTATTACCTGTTAAAATAATCCTTCCTTTATTATTCTTATACTTCCCGTAAAGGACAACTGTTCTCTGTGCAAATAAATCCGGAATCGCAACCGGTTCAACTTCATACCCGTCAAATCCCTCAAACTTCACCTTGATGTCGGTAAGAACCGGACACCTGATATATTCCCGGAATTTCGCAGCTGCATCCTCAGCATCAGCCTTATTAGTCACTATGAAAGGTGATCCCTTCCCTACCCTGGCAATTCCTTCGATTATATACCTGTTGACACTGCTTCCGATTCCGAATGCAAAGAAATTCGCTTCACCAAGCTTCTCCCTGATAAGATCAAATGCCTTCTTCTCAATAGAGACATAACCGTCCGTTGCAATCACAACTATTCTAGACATCCCTTCCTTCTTCGGAAGCGCAAGTGCTGTATTCAATGCAGCAAGAAGGTTCGTTCCCCCGCCGCCGCGATGCTTTTCAAGCATGTCTATTGCCTTATTTATATTACCTCTGGTCGCTTTAAGAGGTTCTTGTGCTAAAACCTGAG
>JAQVHJ010000268.1 GCA_028696285.1 bacterium | reverse complement strand
TTTTTTAAAATCAGCACAATTCCACTTGGTAAATCTAATAATTCCCCTATAATACAGTATTTATTAAATTCAAAGATAAAATTTTGGGGAAACTCCTGGTAAACGGGGAAGGGTGAACGGTGAACGGTAAACGGTGAACGGTAAACGGTAAACGGTGAACGGTAAGCGGTAAACGGTAAGCGGTAAACGGTAAGCGGTGAACGGTAAACGGGGAATGTGATTCGTGATTCGTGATTCGAAAAACATAAGAATTGTATTACAAACATTTGATACATAATGCTGCGTACTTCCGATTTAATAGTACGCAGTCCCGATGAAGATACAACTGAAATCGAAATATGGGCTTCCGTTTCAGGGTAAACCTATTTTGGTTTTCCTCCCCCAAAGCCCTAATTAGAGATTGCCGCGCTCCCTTTGGTCGCTCGCAATGACAGTGTACCTATGTACTACATTGAGTGCATAGCTTTGCACGTGGGGTACACTGCTTTGCTAATCATGTTATTTGGTTTGCAGATGATTTAATGCAATGTTGATGACGGATGATTATCGTCATCCTGACTTCAGCAATTTGAATTGGAAGAATGTGAAGAAATACAGGGGTTTTTTATTGCATTTTGAGTAAAAGTATGTTATAATATAGTTTAAAAGGAAAGTAAGAATATGAAGAAAGGTTTTACTTTAATTGAGTTAATGGTGGTGGTTGCCATAATCGCAACATTGGCTGCGATTGGGTTACCGAACTTCATTTATGCGCGCCGCCGTTCTTTATTGGCTGCCTGCACATCAAACATGCGCTCCTGCGCAGAAGCGGTTTCAATGTATAATGTGGATACAAAGTGCTTTCCTGCAGATTTATCTGTTTTAATAACAGATGGATATCTGCAAAATGAAGCAGGCATTCAATGCCCTTTGAATGCCCCTACCCAATATCATTTCCGGATATATCAACCCGGAGATACAGAATATGATACTTTGAGCAGGTTATATGAGATTGAGTGTCTGAATACAGAAGATGGCGGAGGTCCTATTAAACATGTCGGGCGTTCAGGTCCCCGTTCCAATTTAAGAATCTTGAAATATATCTGGGGAGTCGGGATATTTTCTTTGGAAGAATAGAAATATCGCTTGACTTTCAGCTTTTTTTATGTTATAATATAACTGATCCCCCACAAAGGGAAATCTTTTCAGAAAAGGAGGTGAGACAGAAGTGAAAAAGACAAAAGGTTTTACCCTTATCGAGCTTATGATCGTTGTTGCAATTATCGGTATCTTAGCTGCTATCGCAGTTCCTAACATGATCTATGCAAGAAAGAAAGCCGTTCTTTCTTCATGCCAAGGTAACCTGAGAAACCTCGGTCTTATGGTTGAGAACTATTCAACAGACCACAAAGGTCATTATCCGCAGGCTTTAGCAGAGTTACAGACATTAGGATACATCGAAACAGCATTACCTTCATGTCCTCTCAGTGAAGCCGCATACGTATTAACAGTTGGCGGTTGGGATTCAACTACATTTACAATTGATTGCCCGAATCCAGGTTCACATGTTGGTACAGCAGGTCCGAGAAGTGTAACAGTTAGCTTATATTACACAGCAGGCGCTGGCGTAATTCATGAGTAAACTGCAATAATTTTTGCTTTTTAATATATTTAGTTTGCCCCGAATATCAAGTTCGGGGCTTTTTTTTTTTCTTTCAGGAGGAAGTATGTTCGTAATTCAGATTATCTTTATATTAGTACTTGGCTTAGCTTTAGGCAGTTTTTTAAATGTCTGTATTTACAGGATACCCAGAGATGAATCAATTGCATGGCCCCCATCAAAGTGTCCCCATTGCCAAACTCATATAAAGTATTACGATAATATTCCTTTGATAAGTTACATTTTATTGGGCGGTCGATGCAGAAATTGCAAAGAAAAGATTTCAATAATTTATCCTGTCGTGGAATTCTTCACAGCAATGTTGATAATGTTATTATTTTTAAAATTTGGTTTAACATTCAATTTTGTAATTGGCCTTTTCTTAATTCTGTCGTTGGTAATAGTTTTCTTTATTGATCTTGAGCATAAGATTATCCCGGTAAATTTTTATATCTTTTTAGTTCCGTTTATTTTACGTTTTACCGAAGCAATGTTTCTTACAAAAACCGGCATATTCTTTTTCATTATAGAATATCTTGGCGGGGGTTTATTTGGTTTTATTCTATTAGGTCTCATCAAGATAATTTCAAAACCGATTTTCAAGCGGGATGCCCTTGGAATGGGGGATGTTTACCTGTTTTTATATCTGGGATTATTTTTAGGCTGGAAGAGTATAATTTATATTTTGTTCCTGTCTTCTATCATAGGCGCAATTTTCAGCGTGATTTATGTTATCATAAAAAGGACAAAGGAGAGTGAAGTTCCGTTTGGGCCATTCATCTCAATTGCCGCAGCTCTTTATCTTTTTTTCAGTGAAATGATTTTAGAGAAGTTCAATTTTTATCTTATGTTTGAAGATTTAATTTTTATACTCAGGCACAGTTAAAAAGAATGAAAACACTTAAAGAAGTATTTGAACTAATCTTTAAAAATTACCTATCTTTGGAATATCTTGAAATTGGTCAAAATTATTTTTTATTGACATTTATAGAAAAATATGTTAAAATATACCTGTAATAAAAATGATGGAGGTTAATAATGGGTTTACTTGATTTTCTTGGAAGTGGAAAGCCCAAAATTGCGATAGATTTGGGAGCTGACAGTATCAAGGTGTTGCAGCTAGAAGGTTCCCCCGGAAATTATAAACTTAGAAATTTTACGATTGAGTATTTAGAAGAGGGAAATATTTCAGAGGGAATAGTCAAGGAGAATATCAAGGTAGGCGAAGTGATCAAAGAAGCGCTTGGAACTACGGGGATGAAAGCAAAAGCAATTGTCACCGGAGTAGCCGGTCGGTCAGTGATTATCAAGTTCATCAAGCTTCAGAATAAATCCGATCAGGAACTTGACGGAGATATAAAACATGAAGCCACGACCTACATACCTTTTGATATTTCAGAAGTTGTGATGGACTATGCAAAGCTTGGAGTTGATTCGACAGACATGGTTGATATCATGTTGACAGCAATCAAGCGTGAAGACATAGAGACCTTAAATGCATTTTTTAGTTCAATCAACATGACCCCTGGAATTGTTGATGTAACGCCGATGGCCATATTTAATACGTTAGAAGCGAACTATGACCTTGAAGACGATAAATCATACGCTTTGATTAATCTTGGATGTTCAATGACGAATGTTATCATGGTTGATAAGAGAGTACCGAAGTTTGCCAGAGATATTTTTAATGGCGGCTTGAACTTCACAAAGTTCATAGAGAGATTACGAAAGCTGGAATTCAAGGAAGCGGAGAAATTCAAGAAGGCCCAGCGCGAGAATGTTTCTGAACTTTACAATCTGATCGGGAATCCTCTTGGGGAGTTGGTCCGTGAGATTAACGGGACATTTGAATATGTAAACGGAATGGGTTTTGCACCGTTAAGCAGGATTTACCTTTGCGGCGGAAGCGCATTGATACCTAACATTAAAGATTACTTTGTAAATCAATTTGGAACGGAAACGGAGATTTTGAATCCGTTCAATAAGATAGAGATTGTAGGAAGTACAATAGACACGCATTATCTGGATGCGATTGCTCCTCAACTGGCGACAGGAGTAGGTTTAGCAATCAGAGCCATAACCGGTTAATTATAAAAGGAGCCAAGTTATGATTAAAATTAATCTGGCTATTAAGGAAGAGAAACAGGGTAAGCTACCCCAGGAATGGATTGTAGTCGGCTTCTTCTCTGCTGTTGTTTTTTTAGTAATGCTTGGAATTACAGTTTCGAATAACCGCAAGATAAGTAAAGTTAAAGAAGAGATAGTTGTTAAGAAAGCCGAACAGCAGAAATTAGAAAAGATTATAGCTTCAATCAACGAATTGAAGAACCAGAAAGACAGTCTTGAAAAGAAGAACAAGGTAATAGATGAGCTTAATCGCGGCCGTCAATTATGGCCGAAGATAATGAGGATGCTTGTCGAGACCAAACCAGAACAGCTTTGGATCAATGCTATTGCAGGGGACTCGAAGCAGCTGAAGATTGACGGGAGCTGTTTTTCCCATCTTAACGTAGCTCAGTTCATGGAGAATCTGAAGAATGACCCGTTAGTAGCCAATGTAGTTCTTCAAAGAACAGTTGCCGGGGCGACGAAATCCACCAGTGGCGGTGAGATTGTCACATTCACCCTGCAGGTAATTTTA
>JAQVHJ010000267.1 GCA_028696285.1 bacterium | reverse complement strand
GAAGGCAATCGATATAGTCCTTGCAATTGATGCTTCCGGTTCAATGATTGCCACCGATTTCAAACCGAACAGGTTCGAAGCTGCAAAGAAAGTCTTGCTTGAATTTGTTGATAAAATGGAAGGGAACCGGATGGGTCTCGTGGTATTCGGACAGATTGCATTTACTCAATGTCCTTTAACATTGGATAAGGAGATAGTTAAGGAATTAATAGATGTTGCGAGCATGGAATCAATTAAGAATCCAATGCTTCGAAATACTGCGATAGGAAATGCAATTATTGTTTCACTGAACCGGTTTAATCATGATAAAAAAGAGAATAAGGTAATTATTCTACTTACTGACGGAATGAATAACAGGGGCATAGATCCAATCAAAGCAGCAGCAATTGCACGGAGGTTGAAGGTTAAAATATATACCATTGGAATCGGAACTCCTGAAGGGGATGTGCTGCAGAGCGGGATTAGAACATCAATAGATGAAGATACACTGAAGGATATTGCATTGATCACGAACGGGAAGTATTTCCATGCTCAGGACCCGAAGGCTTTAAGTGAAATTTATGACAGGATATCAAAGATGGAAAAACAGAAGATTGATGAATATAAAATCACAAAATTCCGAGAACGGTTTTCCATCTTGCTTTGGAGCGGGATCATTCTCCTTTTCATTTCAATTATAATCAGAAAATTCCTGTTTGCCGGAGTGTAAGAATGGATTTTTTATTTAATGATTATCTCTATCTTTTACTGGCTATACCGATTCTGGCGGTTTTATATTATCTCTCGGATAAATATGCCGAGCACATGAAATATCAAATCATTTCATCCGCTCTATTTATGAAGATGGGTATTAGAGAGAATCATAAAATCAGGATAATCAGTTTTGCATTTTTACTCGGTGCGTTAATATTTTTCATACTAGCCCTCGCCCGTCCGCTTGGTGATTTCATTTCAACAGACCAGGAGATGAGCGGGTCGGAGATATTGATCTGCTTTGATGTTTCAACTTCTATGCTTGCTCGAGATGTAAAACCTAACCGCCTTGAACACGGGAAGGAAACACTTCGAAGGGTAATAAAAGAATTACGTGGTGACCGAATAGGTATTGTAATATTTTCAGAGAATCCGTCAATATTCTGTCCTTTAACAAATGACTACAGCGCAGTTTTAAGTTTTATAGATGAGATTGATTATGACTATCTTAACGGTGGAACCAAGTTAGCAGATGCATTAGATATGGCAATGAAAATATTACAGAGGAACCAGGAGATAACTTCACAGGGGAAGGGTATAATTATTATATCTGACGGGGAGGATCAGGGGTCACCGGTCGATTCAATCTGCAAGAAACTGAAGGATGAGGGAATTAAAGTTGTTGCGCTGGGTTTGGGTACCGAAGAAGGAGGACCTATTCCTGTTCCGAAAAAGACATTGTTTGATATGATGGATAAGAAATTTATTTTTAATGATTTCCTCAAGCAGGAAGAGTATGAATATAAGAAGTATAAGGGGAAAACAGTTATTACGAAACTTGATGCGACACAAATGAAGAATGTAGCTAAACTTACAAATGGAAAGTACATTGAATTGGGGAGTTCTCATAAAACCCTTGAGATCGTTAAAACATTAAATCAATTTAAAAAATTCAAGGGGAAGACAAAGAAATTTCAGGACAGGGAAGAGATATTCCAGAGATTTCTTTTACCCGGAGTTATTTTATTAATCTTACACCTTTTAATACCGGAAGAATGGCGGAGAAAAAAATCTTCTCTATAGAAGCGAAGAAGAAGGAATACATTATCACGTTTTATGATGATTCTCAGATTGTGATCTTGTTTGAGGATTATTTAAAATACGACTTAGCCGATGATAAGGAGATCGAAGAAACGATAATTGAAGAGATCCGTAATAATTACCTGCAGAAAAAAGGATATGATACTGCCTTGAAGTTATTGAGCATAAAAAGACTTTCAGAAACTGAAATAAAGAATAAACTATACTTAAGAGAATATCCTGAAAATGTAATTGATGAAATAATAAACAAATTAAAGGAATATAATTTCATAAATGACGAATCGTTAATCGAATCGGTTATCAGGTTAATGATGGAGCA
This sequence comes from bacterium, assembly GCA_028696285.1. GTDB lineage: Bacteria > AUK180 > AUK180 > JAQVHJ01 > JAQVHJ01 > JAQVHJ01. The sequence continues at coordinate 2,178 of JAQVHJ010000267.1, read as the reverse complement.
GGAGCATGCGGGATTTCTTAAAATAAAGAAAAAACTAATAGAACGAGGCTTATCCTCCAAGATCATTGAAGTGAAATTAAACGAATTATATACGGAAGAATATGAAGAAGAAGCAATACAAGAACTAATCAGTAAAAAGATAAAAACCTATTCCGATAAACTCCCCGAAATAAAAAAGAAGGAGAAACTACTCCTTTACCTCCAGAATAAGGGCTTCCTACGAAACAGGATAGTGAAATACTTATTTGAATAGGGGACTAAAAATAATTGACATTTTATATTAATTATGTTAAAATATTTTCCAAATAAAAAAGGAGGATGCTATGTTAGCTGTTACTAATGTAAAGATTTTAACGATAACCAAGGGTGTAATTGAGAATGGTATGGTTCTGATTGATTCTGGGAAGATAAAGGATGTGGGAAAGAATGTAAAGATCCCGAAGGGTGCAAAGATAATTAACGGTAAGGGTAAATATTTAATGCCGGGTATGATAGATGCGCATTGTCATACAGGAATATTTGCAGACGGGGTTGGCTGGAAGGAATCTGACGGTAATGAGATGACTGACCCGATCACACCTCAGCTTCGGGCGATTGACGCGATTCATCCGGAGGATATTGCGTTTCAGGATTTACGTGAAGCGGGAATTACAACGATCAATACCGGTCCCGGGAGCGCGAATTTAATAGGCGGGACTTTTGTCTGCATGAAAACGAAGAAAACAAATTCAATAGAGAAGGTTTTGATAAAATCGCCTTCAGCGATGAAGATGGCCTTAGGAGAGAATCCAAAGAGTGTTTACGGACCGAGTAAGAGAATGCCTTCTACACGCATGGGGAATGCAGCGGTATTACGCGAAGCTCTTGTTCAGGCGCAGGAATACATAAATTCATTAAAAAGATATAAAGAGCAGATGGAACAGCATAAGAAGAAAGTAAGTGCCTGGGAAAAGAATAAGAAGAAGGATAAGGGTGAGAAGCCCCAGCCTCCTGCGCCACCTGCCAGGAATTTAAAGCATGAAGCTCTTATCCCGGTATTAGAAGGGAAGATGAGATGCATGATTCATTGCCACAGAGCAGATGATATAATTACCGCAATTAGAATTGCAGAAGAATTCAAATTATACTTTTCATTGGAACATTGCACAGAGGGGTATAAGGTAACGGATATTCTTTCGAAGAAAAAGATCCCGTGCGTAGTCGGGCCGATAATTTTTTCAAGAAGTAAGTATGAACTTCGTGAAATGACACCGAAGAATCCTGCTGAATTAAGTAAGGCGGGCGTGAAGATCGCGATTCAGACAGATGAGATGTCCGCGGTTAAATATATGCTCTTGAATGCCGGCTTAGCCGTTAAATACGGCATGAAGGAAGAAGAAGCATTAAAAGCAATTACAATTTACCCGGCAGAGATAATAGGAGTTGAGAAGAGAGTAGGAAGTATAGAGAAGGGGAAGGATGGGGATTTAGTTTTATTATCAGGTTATCCTTTTGATTATAAGACCAATGTTGATGTTGTTATTATTGACGGGGAAGTTGAATATTCTAAATAAAAAATATCGGAGATAACGAATGTTTGTTCATCAGTTCTTCATAAAAGGAATTTCGCATTCTTCATATCTTTTAGGCGGAAGTAAATTATGCGCAATAATTGATCCTGCGCGGGAAACGGAGATTTACATTCAAGCGGCGAAATCAATGAACATGCAGATAACTCATATTTTAGAGACGCATCTTCATGCAGATTTCATTTCAGGTCACTTGGATTTAGCCGATATAACAGGGGCAGATATCTATGCACCTGCATCCGCGAACTGCCGATTCAAGCATAACCCTGTTAAGGACGGCGATGTAATTGAGTTTGAAAATGTACGGATAGAAATTATAGAGACGCCAGGCCACACTCCCGAACATCTCAGTTATATTGTTACCGATACAGCAAGAGGTAATGACCCCGTTTCTGTATTCTGCGGCGACACTCTTTTTGTGGGGGATGTCGGGAGGCCTGATTTATTTCCCGGTATTGCAAAGGAATTGGCAGAGAAGTTATACCATAGTTTACATGATAAATTACTGAAGCTGCCCAATTTCTGTGAAGTATATCCTGCACATGGAGCCGGGTCTCTTTGCGGCCGGGCAATGGGTGCGAAGCGCAGCAGTACAATTGGTTATGAGAAG
>JAQVHJ010000266.1 GCA_028696285.1 bacterium | reverse complement strand
TCAGATTGCCACGTCGTACCTTACGGTACTCCTCGCAATGACATGCGCACATTTGCAAATTAAATTACGTTATTAGTCATTGCGAGTGTAACGAAGCAATCTCTCTTCGTTTTTCGAATCACGGTTCACGAATCACGGATCACATCTTACCGTTCACCGTTTACCGTTCACCATTCACCATTCACCGTTCACCGTTTACCATTTACCGTTCACAGAAATTTTGCATTCTTTTTTCACTTGAAAAAGATATGAATTTATGGTATATTATATTAAATAAAGGAGATTTTGTTTTGAAGAAGGATTTTTCCCTGGAACCTTTCACGACGTTAGCATTGAAAGAAAATTCTATTAAGTATTTTACCGGTCGTGAACGGATGGTTACTGATATGGGTAACCTTATTCTTGACCACCAGAATTTCGGGATAACAGGCGCGCCCGGAACAGGTAAAACCACTATTCTCAATATTCTAAAGAAAAACTTAGATTCGATTAAATCTTTTACAAAATCACATATTATTATCTCCTTCAATTTTACAATTCCCAATTCCTCTGATTTTTTAAAGCGACTTCTATTCATTCTCCTTGAGAATCTTGAACAGAAAGACCTTTCTAAAATTAACCTTAAGGATATCCAGGAAAATTTCCTTTATACAACCGGCCTTCAGGAGTTCCTGCGCAGTCTTGTCAGGTATGAGCCTGCGAAGGAGCTTGACGGGTACCAGGTATTACGGCTGTACAGTGATTTTATAAAGTCGGAGTTGCAGAAGAAGGAAACTTCGAAAGCAATAAACTTCATTGCGCCGGAGAATTTAATATTTTTAATTGTGAAGCTGCTTAAGAATTCAAAGAAACATTTAGTATTCTTTATTGATGATATGGACAAGATCAACTATGACCCATTAACGAATAATACCGGGGAGGACCGACTGGCTTCCCTATTATTTGAATTAAAGGAGATCATGGAATTATCAACTACCACCTGGATTTTTACCCTACCGATTAATTTCTATGAGAAGTACAAAATCAATTTCAATAGGCCTGAGACCACATCATTTTTAGGGATATTTTCAGATATCTTCCTTCTTCATAATTTTTCCAGGAAAAGAACGGTTGAAATGTTCAGAACCAGGCTGGAATCTTCCACGTTTGAAGGGAAGATAATTGATTTCATTGACAGTTATGCATTGAACCTTCTTCTTGACCTTTCCCGGGGAAATCCGCGGTTATTCCTGTACTTCCTGAGGAAGGCATACAAGTTCAAAGAAGAACCCCTCAAGAGGAAAGATGAGAATAGCGACTCAACCGACACCCCCGATTCTGAGAGTAAGGCTCCTGATTCCAGGATCAAGATCAATCATATACTGGCATCGATTGATTATATTTTCAATCTTGATGAGAGGAATAAAAAGATTCTTGCATACATTGCGTACAAGCAAAAGACCGAATCAAATGATCATGAGCTCCAGGAAACGACAGGCCTTGACAGGCTTTCATTAAACAGGCGTTTAAAGGAACTTGCAGATACAGGAATTTTAGATTACTTCCTTGACCAGTACGGGAAGAGGATTTACATTACGAAAAAATTGACTTAAAGGAGATAGAGATGGTAAACAAAAGAAAACAGAAGATTATCAAGCCGCGATTTCAATTCAGGATGTTTTCATCAATGATTCTTTTAATCTTTTTTATTTGGATTACCACGATACTTCTAATTTATTCCTACTCAGTAAGGACTATCAGCGAAATAAGAGGTGAAGAATTAATTATAAAAAACTATCTGGAGAACCTATCTGTTTACTTGGTTCTTTCCCTTTTCATTGTCATTGCAATCTCATACTTCATGGTCATACACCTGTCCCATAAGATTGCAGGGCCATTATACCGCTTTGAAACGGTCTTAAAGCAAATGAAGGAAGGGAAGATTCCTGACAGCTTTAAAATAAGGAGTTCTGATTCAGAAGAGATAATTTCAATTTCAGAACTGCTTAATTCACATATTACTGATTTTCGGAAGTTTTATAGTACTGCGAAGGATTTATCCTTATCCTTAGATAAAATTTTAAGTGACAATATTGTTGATGCGAATGAGATTAAACAGATGCAGAACGAACTGAAAAGTTTTCAAAAGCACTTAGATAAATTCGAATTGACAGAAGAAAATATTCAGGAACAAGCGAACAAGGCATGAGCGGACAAAAGAACATAGACAAACTCATTGAAAAAGGCGACTACAAGGAAGCAATAAAGATCCTCAGTGAAGAGATACGAAACCACCCGGAATATCCGGATCTTTATAATAAACTCGCCATCTTCCTTCTGGTAAAAGAACGTTATGATGAAGCGGTAAAGATCCTTAAATCGGGAATTAAAATTAATCCGGATTATTTAGAAGCGCGGCTGAATATAATCTTAATTTATTTTGAACAGAAAAAATATTCAGATGCAATTGAGCATATCCGTAAGATCCGTGAAAGAATTACAGAATCAGAATTTAAATCGCTGACGAATAAAATGGATTCTGCAAAGGAAGCGATTGAACTTGCAGAGCTGCATGAAGAGATCGGAATGTACGATGAGGCAATTTCAGAATATCTCAGCGCGATTGAAATCATTCCACATTTTGCCGACCTTCATTTTCGTCTTGCGAAAATTTATGCAGAGACAGGTCAATATGACCTCGCGTTCAAATGCTTTTCAAAGGCCATTCAGATCAATCCCAAGTTTGAAAATGCACGGATCCAGCGCGGTGTTTTATATTATAAACGCGGAATGATCAAGGAAGCAGTTGAGGAATGGGAGACTGTTTTAGAATTTAATCCTAAATCAAAAAAGGCAAATGACTTTTTAAGAATTACAAAGAAATCATGAAAGAGACCGGAAAAATAATTGAAATAACCGGAGAAGAAATGCTGGTAGAGATAGAGAATGGTGAGAATTGCGCTAACTGCGGATTATGCAGTTCAATAACAGGCCATGCAAAGAAGGTTATCTCACATAAGACCCTGGACAATGCTGTTGTTGGAGAATACGTGATAATTGAGATACCTGATGATGCTGTCCTCAAGTCTTCAATAATAATTTTTCTTCTCCCGGTCATAGGAATATTCACAGGTATCCTGTCTGCATATTTATTGAAGGATTTAATTAAGATTGAGTTCAATCTCCTCCTTGCTTCTTTGATTTTAATGTTTATTGCCATTTCGTTCATTTTAATAAGGATAATTGATAAAAGGTCAAAGATAAAAGACTCTTTGATTATCAAGAGGGTCAATGAATAAATTTTTACGAGTTACCGTTATTTTCCTGCTAATTTCATTTTTCTTTTCAGGGTGCAGTTCATTTAATGGAGAGAAGCGCCAGAAACTGACCTTAGTCGGGATTAGTAATCAGATGAAAGATTCTTTTGCAGTCTTTAAAGATAAAGATGATAAATATATTTTTGTTATAAACGAAAATAAAGAGTATAATTTCGAGATAAAGGAATTCCATATAACTTTCCTGGTGATTTCAAGCGGGGATAATAATTCAGGGAAAGATGATATCTGGAAAGTTGGAGAAAGTAAATCATTCAAATTAAGGGGGAAAAATGAAACTTGATAAGAACTTTATCCAACAAATTACGCTTGCGGAAAATATCGGAGTATTAACCGGCGCCGGCATCTCCGCAGACAGCGGCCTATCAACCTTCAGGGGAAAGGATGGGATTTGGAATAATCTTCCTGTTGAAAAGGTGGCCACTCTCGCAGGATTTCTTGAAGACCCCGAACTGGTCTGGAAGTTCTATGATATGAGAAGAATTGAGATGTCGAAATCTAAACCGAATGAAGCGCATTCAGCGTTAGCAGAACTGGAAAATTATTTTAACGTAAGTATCATTACACAGAATATAGACGGGTTCCATCAACTTGCAGGTTCAAAAAATATCATTGAACTTCACGGGAATATCTGGGAGATGCGCTGCATGGAATGCGGAAAGATAATAGAGAACAGAGAAGCTCCTCTTTCAAAGATACCCCCGGAATCTGACTGTAAATGTTTATACCGCCCGAATGTCGTCTGGTTTGGTGAAGCACTTCCTCAAAAAGCCCTGGACCAAAGTTTAAAGGTCGCCTCTGAAAGCGATATCTTCTTTGTGATCTGGACTTCAGCTGTGGTTCAACCGGCAGCATCAATACCAATAGTTGCAAAAAGAGCAAACGCATATCTTGTAGAAATAAACCTCGAAGACACTCCCCTCACAGGATTTGCTAATCTTACATTCAGAGGTAAAGCTGTTGAGATACTCCCAAAATTAATTAAAGAAATAA
>JAQVHJ010000265.1 GCA_028696285.1 bacterium | reverse complement strand
ACATTATTAATGAAGTTTATATAAACCGTCTTATCTTTCATAACAGAATGATACCCGTAACAATACTCCATCATTTTTTCCTGGAAAACCGGAACCGTCTCATTCCAGTTGATTCTTATCGCCTTACTTGGACATACAATGATACATTCCCCGCAGCCTATGCACTTCTCCGTATCTATAAATGCCTTCTTATCATCCTGAATAGTTATTGCTGAAACCGGACACCACTCAACACATTTCCTGCATCCTATACAGTGTTTCTTTGTAACTGACGGACTGATATTGGAATGCATTTCGAGTTTCCCGTGCCTTGTTGCACAGCCCATCCCGACATTCTTCAACGCACCTCCGAAACCCGCAACTTCATGACCCTTGAAATGAGATATTATTACCATGAAATCTGCACTTAAAATATCTTCTGCAAGATATACATGTTTAAAATGCTTTAAACCCACTTCAACCTTCCTTTCGTTCTTGCTCCTCAAACCATCTGCAATAATTATTGGAACACTTAAGGATGAATAAGTAAATCCGTTCAGATTCGCATTCTTTATATGGTCCACTGAATTTGAACGCATACCTACATATAATGTATTCGTATCAGTGAGAAAAGGTTTCCCTCCAAGCTTACGGAGATGCTCAATAATAGGAATAAAATAGACAGGCCTTATGTAGGCAGTATTTCCAAATTCACCAAAATGCGTCTTTAATCCTACTAAGGAATTTTTCGCGATACTTCCTGACAGGTCCAGCTTTTTTAGAAGAATATCTATCTTATCTAAAATACTCTTATTCTGTGGCGGTTTAAAATCGCAAAAGTAAACATCAGGTTTTTTATTTTTTCTCATTTTTATCCCTAATAGAAACCTCTATCTCAAAAACCTGATGAATCTTATCCGCATTTTCAATGAATTTATCCACGATAACAGGATCAAATATCTTCCCTTTATTCTTTTCTAAATATTCAAATCCCTTCTGAATCGAAGCGCTTTCCTTCTTTTCTGTTGGATAACTGATCTTATCAAACCAGTTTGCGACAGAAAGGATTCTTGCTTCAAGGGGAATATCTCCCCCCTTCAGTCCTTGAGGCTTCCCGGTTCCGTCAAAATTCTCGTGAAGATTGTAAATTGCTGATTTGACAACTTCGGGAAGATTAAACGGATCGATTATCTTATCAAAGATAATCTCACGCTTTTGTATATATTCATTTTCAATTTTAATCTTACCCTTCTTCTGCAGATCATCAATATCCAGACCGAGCTTATACAAGTCATGAAGATAAGAAGCTATCCTGATCTGTTCAGCAAAGTTATCCTCTAATTCCAATGATTGGGAAAGTAAATTTGCATAACGTGCAACTCTGTCACAATGACCCGATATCTCCGGGTTTTGTATCTCTATAATATCAGAGAATATCCTGATTATCTTCGTGTACATATCTTTTAGCTCATTAAATAACTTCGCCTTCTCAATGAACAGTGAAATTTCATCTGCAATTAATCCAAACGTATGAATCTCATTGGATGAGAACTCATACGGGTTCAGTGTCTGCCCGACGAGTACGCCTATCAGTTTTGTTTTATACAGAATCGGGTGCCCGAGAAAAGACGAATTCCTGTCAATAAAATCACCTATCTTGTGAATAAACCTCGGGTCCTTCTGCGCATCAGACACAACTACCTCCTCCTTATACTTCGCGCACCAACCGATCAAACCCTCGCCTATCCTCAACGTTTCAAAATCAATCCATTCCTGGGGAAAACCTTTCGTTGCTTTAAGTACAAGAAGATCCGTTTTATCGTCATATAATAAGATTGAACAAGTGTCAATCCCAAGTTCATCAGTAACAAAATCACAGATCTTATTGAGGACTTCCTTCAATGTCATTGTAATCTGGAGAGTTTTAAATATACGTCGAAGTAATTTGAACTCCTGAATCTGGTACTTTGCCTTGTTAAAGAACATGTTGTTCTGAATAACCGTCGATACCTGGTTCGCAATTGTCTTGATAAATCCCTCAGTGTCATCATCAATAGAAATCTCCGGAATATCTGAAGCCATCGTAAATATTCCGATTAGTGTCTTATCTGCATATAATGGGCAGATTATGAGAGATTTAATATCGTCTTCTGAATCCTGAAGTTTCTTGAGACATTTCAGGTTATCCATTGTACAGATTTTTACCTTATTCTCTTCTATCGCATCTTTTATAAATTCGTCTTCAAGAAAAAGAATTTCATCAGCAAAATCCTTCGTATATCCAAGTGAAGATAAAAATTTTAAATGGAATGCATTCGAGTCAAATAAAAAGACCGTAAACTTTTTATAATCAAATACCTTCGTCAGGGCTAAGAGTACCTTGTCAATTAGGTTCACTAAATCATCTTCCTGTGTGTGGCCAGTACTGATTTCATAAAGGCTTTTAATCCTCTTTGCTTCCACATCAATCTTTTGATAGAGTTTCGAATTATAGATTGCAATGGCAGAATAATTTGCAAGTAAGGAGAGATGATTAACATCCTCTGATGAGAAATCAAACATCTCCGTCTTGTTGGCAGCCCATAATACCCCCAAAACCTGGCCTTTCACTATGATCGGAACACAGATTACATTACGGACATCATTCGTAAATTCGGATTTTTTAACAAATATCGTTGACTTCAAAAGATTCGGCTCAATCAACGCTTTCTTATTCGAATAGACCCAGCCGACGACCCCTTCATTGGGAACATAATAGACATCCTTTAAATGCTTCTCTGCTACCCCAAGATACGTGTGGGGAAATAGAACCTGTTTCTTTTCATCAAATATCCAGACTATAAACTTTTCACAAAGGATCATCTCCACTGACTGGTTAATCAAGGTGCGGATAATCTCTTCTATATCAAGAGTCGAAACAAGAATCTGGCTTATCTCTATGATCTTTTTCGCAAAATCAAGACCTACATTATGAAGGTCTCCCTTTACTATCTTTGTCTTCATGGTTTTTTAACCTCGAAATTAAAAGGCTTTGAAACCTTCCTCATCTGTCTCCACAATCTTGAATAACTTTGAAAACCCAAGCAATTGTAATACTCTGAAGATTTTTTGAGGAAGAGAAGATATCACAATATCCCCTCCCTTTGCGCGGATCTCCCCGATCTTGCCCATCAATACTCCAAGACCGGCTGAACTGATATAATCAAGTTTAGATAAATTCACAATTAATTTAAATTTCCCCTGCTGCATTAAATCTATTATTACCCCGTCAAACTTCGGCGCAGTCTCTGCATCAAGATAACCTATCAATTTCATTATTACAATACCTTGTTCCTGAGATAATTCAATCTTTAACTTTTCCATTTCACCACCTGTTTTTATTTATTACCCTTTTCTCTCTTTTCTCTCTCTGCTTCAAGCTTATCAATCATCTTCTGAATATCTTCATCTTCAGGGCCGATCTCATTTAAAGAATAAATTACTTTCGGATAAAATGCATCGTCAAACCCGTAATATTTCTGAATGTCAAGAAGTAGTTTGACCAGCGCATCACTCTTTGGCATGCTCCCGAGAGTCTTCGTAATAACTGCCATTTGCGCCAGACCGTCAAGACTTCCCCAGTCAACCGAACGGGTGTATTTAATCAGATCATCGCGCATCTGATTCGTGGATATCCCTTCAATATATGTAAGAATATCATTCTTCGTATCCTTCGGGGTTTTCTCTGATGTAAGATATTTAAATAGGATTTCATTCGCGTCATTCTTCCCTATCTGCCCGGTTGATTTAACAACAACCGTAATAACCGACCATTCAGGACTCTCCTCTTCAAATTCCTCTTCCAATATCTTCTTTAACTCAGGAAGAGCTTTCTCTGATTTAATATTTCCTACTGCAGAAATACAGTTTACTCTTACCCCGAATCTGCTGTCATTTAAATGCTTGATTAAAACATCCTCTGCTTGAGGTTTGATCTTCTCCCCCAATTCCCCGATAACAATCGCTGCTTGACCACCTGTTAAACTGTCTGTATTCGGATCATCTATTGCTTTTAATAAATACGGAACCACAGGCTCTCCAATCTCAATCAGAACATCCGCTGCTGCATTCCTTGTATCAGCAGAAGTACTCCCAAGCAATGGAATCAATTTCGGGATAGCAGGCTCACCAATCTCGACAAGATCCTTAATAGCCTGCTCACGTATCTCAGGAACTGGATTCTCAAGCTTACGTACCATATCATCTACATTCGGTCCACACCCAATTACAAATAAAATTAAAGCAAATATTACAAAAAATAAATGTTTCCTCATAACCAACCTCGCTTTTTTTATTAATATTAT
>JAQVHJ010000264.1 GCA_028696285.1 bacterium | reverse complement strand
CTTTTTCTTTGCCTGCAATGGAATAATCAATCCCTGTCTCCTCTGGTCTGTATCGGTGGGCTGTCTTTGAAGATTAACCGTTATTCCTGTTTCCTCTTCAAATTCCTGAATAATTTCTTCCCAGAATGTAACTTCATTAGGCGACCCTCCGACCGCAAATGTAATTGAATTCTCAGGAGGTTTTGCGCAACCTGATATAATCATAAATGAGATAAAAATTAAACCTAATAATCTATTTCGCATAATATCCTCCTTTTAAAATGAAATGAACGACTGTTTTCATTATAAAGGAAAATATGAAAAAAATCAAGGAAAATTGTAAATTATTTCTTAATACAAATGAAAAGAGGTATGTTGTGTTCTCTTAGATTAAAATCAACGACATTGATTTCGAAGCCGGTGTCTTTGAGGATCCTTTTCCAGGTTTCTATAGAGAATAATCCAAAACTATGCTGGTCAATTTCAATTTTGACCTTTTTATTTTCGCGTATTATAAAAAAATATAATCCTTCAACGGAGTTATCTTTAGGATCTGAATCATAGAAATTTTTAAAACTTACAATTTCGACAGAACCTTTTTTATGCACTGAATTTGAGTTGCATTCGTGAGTAAAACTCTCTTTAGAAATTTTACAGAAAGTTATCAGAACACCGCCGGGGTTCAGATGTTCCGCAGCGGTTTTAAACGTATTTAATAACTCATCTTCAGTCTTCATATATACGATTGAATCAAGAATAGCAACAGCATCAAATTTATCAATTAAGCTAATATTCCTCATATCGCCATTAACATAACGTACTTCTTTATTTAATTTTCGTGCAAAATATAACATCTCTTCACTGATGTCAACGCCTGTTACCTTGAATACTTTCTTGAATGTATAATCATGGTGTCCGCCACCGCAGCCAAGATTAAGCAGAGTTTGAATATTTTTTTTCGAATAGATATTCATCATCTTGATGAACAATTCAGTTTCTTTTTCATATCCTTCTTTTGGGCTGATTATCTGCCAAACCCATGCCAAGTCCTTAAATAATCTGCGAGAATCTGCATCCTTATTGATTTCCATAGTCCCCTCAAATAAAGATTTTTAAATTTAGTTTTGTACTATTCTGATATATATTCAGTCTTTTTCTAAGCTCATCCCAGTACGGGTTGCTGCTATTGAAAAAGATATCAGCATTCTCTTCTGAGAATCCGGGATAAATGCTATCAAGTATTTTTGATAGATTTTTCCAATTGATATCATCGGGATTATTAAGTATTAGACGGTAAAACCAGATGTCATTCGCCACGGGCGCAGATTTTGCGATAAGATATTCAATGTCAGTATAGAAAGGAATGATTGGACAGATTAAAATAAAAGTATGAATTTTATCATTTTTAAATTCTTTTAATAATTGAAAACGATATTCATTGTCCGGGGTATTTGGTTCAAACAGGTTCCGGATAGATTCTTCACGAAAAGCCACGGAAGTCCCTACAGAAGACCCCGCCATGCGTTTAATTATATGTTTATCTCTTAAAATAAGATGGGATTTTGTAACGATTGAAACATTAAATCCACTTTCATCCAGAACCTCAAGAGTTGTTTTTGTCTGTTTTAATTCATCTTCGATCGGTTGATAAGGATCGGTTGCAAAGCCGATAAATATCTTCTGCGGCTCAATGTTTTTTAATTCGTTTCTTAATCTTGTTTCGAAATCTCCATGTATATAAAGAGACTCTTCATGAATGCTATGAAAGTCATTTTGAGAAAAACAATAATGACAAGAGAAACTGCAACCGATATACGGGTCGATATAATATTTACAGTCTCCTATTTCCTTGTGATGGATGATTTTTTCTGAATTGAATATTTTAACATTCATATCAATTTTTTCTCCGATTGAAATTATACAACTATTTAATCAAAATTTCAAGAGAAAAAGGAAGAGGTGTCATGTTTTTATTTGTTTCAAGCTTTTATTATAAAATTGACATGTCCAACATTCTGATATTTACGGCGTTTTTTGTAAAAAATGAAAGAACCGTCCCTATTTTTTTATAAAGAGGCCGTTTTCTGTGCCGAAGTAGATTCGGCCGTTTTTTTCTTTTATGCAGAGAATGTTTTCAGATGTAAGGCCCTGCATCCAGGAGATGTTTGTAAATGAGATTCCGTCGAAGATATCGACGCCTCGTCCTCCTGCTCCGAAGTATAGTGTATCGTTGATTATGCAGAAGCTGTTTGGATTAACTTCTTCAGAAGCCATTCCTTCGGGGAGAGATAGTGTTCTCCATGAATCTCCCTGTTTCAGGGATATCCCACCGCCAAAGGTTCCGAAGACAATTTCATTATTAAGAATTGTAATGTCAGAGATCTGGTTATTATCCAGTTTTGAATTATTAACATCATACTTAATAAATCTCCCGTTTTTATACAGCTCAGCTCCTCCGATTGTGCCTATCCAATATTCATTGTTTAAGACAGAAACACATACAACACTGTCGTTATGCAATCCTGAGTAGATATTGAATGTTCTCCAGGTTCCTTTTTCAAAGGTTCCCAAACCTCTGTTTGTCCCGACTAAAATGACATCATTTTCAACGTCATACTCAATATCAGTTACATGGGCTCCGGGGAGACCGTTCTCTTTATTGATAAGAAATCGTGAGTTCTTTCCTAAAATCAGCAAGCCGGAGCTGGTTCCGATAAAGATATTGTTTTTTATTTTTCTTATGCAGTTTACTTCATTTGACGGGAGGTCCTTGGGGTAATTGAACCATGTCCAATTAGAATCTTTGAGGTAACCTGCGCCTGAGTAAAAACTTCCCAACCACAGGATGTCATTGTCAAAATCCATTGATGTTATAATATTTCCCCCCGGTTCATTCTCCGGAATGATTTTATTATGCGTGGCGTTTTTGAAAACAATTAATCCGTCTTCGGTTCCGGCAAGCAGTTTACCATTTTCAAAATAGATGGAGTTTATGTTATTCTTATAATGATTAGAATTTTGATATGGCTGAATTTGGTTTTGATTATAAACATTTATCCCGAAACCCATTGTTCCGATAAACAGCTGATTCTCGTAAAGAAAAAGAGATGAAATATAATCAGAGTTTAATCCGTGAGTAGAATCGAATTTTTGAATCTCGCCGTTTTCCTTTCTTAATATCAATCCTGAAATAGTTGCTTCCCAAAGATTTCCGAACTGATCTATTTCAAGGTCATTTATAATTTCATCGGAGAATTTTGAAAAGCCGTCCGAGAGATTAAATTTAAAATTTCCTGAATTGACAGTAGAGATATAGACACTTCCTGAATCTTTAACTGCAAGATTAGTAAATGAGTTCTGACTGAAGTCATCCGAAACAGTATAGCGGTAAAATTTCCCGTCATCCAGCCTGTAGAGCCCTCCGCCGAGAGTTGAGAACCAGATCACACCGTTGATATCAGTTTTAATGTCTGTAATAAAATTGGCATTCGGCTTTTTTAAATTTCTGTAGCAGGTAATCCCGGCACTGTTCAGCCGGATTATCCCCATATTTTTTGTTCCAAACCACAGGTTGCTGTTCAAATCAGGAATACTGCAGGTTATATAATTTGAGGATAGTCCATTCTCAGAATTGAGTTTTCCGGTTATCTGAAGATTGCCTTCTTTCTCCTCCAGAATTACTATCCCGCCTTCGGTTCCGAGATAGAAACTCCCTTCAAATGCCGCGATCGATTTAATATTTTTTTTACAGGTATGTACTTCCCAATCAGGATTAATAAAGTCAAGGGGGACTTGTGAAATGATCTCCCAATCAGGATCAAGATGTTCCTTATCATAATCTGGTTGAGGGCATCCTGCAATGACAAAACAGAAAAATAATCCTATAACCAAGCATATGAATCTTTTAAAATTCAACTTTTTCAACTACCGTCCTCATTTTTAAATTACCGCGGATAAAATTGAAATAATAATGATTATGGCCCATTGAATCGCGTTCGGGAAGACTGTGCCGAAGAACGAGTTCATTTGCGGAATCGCAAGAACAAGGATCTGCGCAGTGATTGACGCAAGAACCGCAAAGAATAGGTATTTATTCCCGAAGAGTCTCTTTTTAATTCCTAATTTTTCTTTTCCCCTGATTAAGAATACATAGATCATCTGAGAGAAGACGATTGCGCAGAAAGCCATTGTTCTTCCAAGTATGAGAGCTTCGTCAGAAGGGAGGTCTTTTCCAAATATATAGAATCCCAGGGCAAACGCGCCGATTGTTCCTAAGGCAATTTTTATACCGCGCTTCATCATTTCATAAAGTAACCTTCCGGTAAAGAGTTTCTCATCGGGTTTTCTCG